>NZ_CP034549.1:1892500-2192500 GCF_003966335.1 Nonlabens ponticola
TTTATAAATTCATTGGGCAAGGTGATATCACAAGCCACACTTATTTGAGTGTCAGGATGCAGGCTATTGCTCAGTTCTTCAAGCATCTTATTGTTGCGATAAGGCGTCTCAATGAATAATTGAGCCTGTTCTTCACTGCGCGAACGTTTTTCTAACTGTTGTATTTTATTCTTGCGTTCTTTGGAATCGATGGGTAAGTACCCATTAAAGGCAAAATTCTGACCGCTCAAACCACTTGACATTACCGCCATTAAGATAGAGCTAGGACCTACCAGCGGTTGTACTCTAATTCCTTTTTCATGGGCAATGCGCACGATATCTGCACCAGGATCAGCAACGCCTGGGACGCCAGCCTCACTCATCAATCCCATGGTTTTACCTTGTAGGCACGGTTCTAAAAAGCTGGGCAGCTCGCTGGCATCGGTAAATTTATTGAGAACGGAAAAGGATAATTCTGATTGCTTTTTTGAAGGTACCAGCTTTTTAATGGCACGGCGTGCCGTTTTTTCGTTCTCTACAATATAATGATCCACAGCTTCCACGACCTTTTTCACGCTCATGGGCAACACTTCCAATGGATTTATATCGCCTAAGGTTACAGGAATCAAGAATAATCTACCGCCAAAATCAGCCATGTCAATAAGTGTTTATACTAACAAATATAAGTGGTGTGTGAATATGATTTTAAAAGGTTACGCTTTCGCGAAAGCGTAATCAACCAACTACAATTCAACAACGCGACGTACGGCCTTGTGTCTCAGGAAAGAGCGGACTATATGCCTAACGTTTGCGGCGTCATCGATTGGTGTAAGCAGATTTCTCAAAATATCGGGATCAGTAAACTGTAGTTGCAGATCAACAAACGAATATCCCTTAACCTCGCCATTTTCTATGAGAATGGCACTACGCTCGGTAGCAGTGCGGCCGCGATCGATCAATATTTGATTGACAGTGTCAAACCTTAGTTCTTCTATAAGCGATTGTGCTCGCTCATTATATTGCGCGGGCGTTTCCTTTCCTGTACAGGCTCCTAGGCATGAGGTGTCCTCTTGATCTATGCACGGGCCGTTGGCGCTATTAATGCCAGAGAATGTCGCGCATAGCTCATACTCCTCTACTTTTTTACCCAAAAAAGTTCTAGCAGCCTTGACATTTGAAAAAGTCATGAGATACTTGCTGTCCTGTCTCGTTGACTTGACATGAAACCTGATGTAGCCTGCACCATCAACGCTCGTATAAATACCATGACTAAAGATATTACCCTTAATTTTTCTGTTTTGGCTAGGTTGGTGCTTTTTAAGCTCGATGTATTCCTTAATGTTTGCAATAAGATCATTACCAGTTTTTTCAAACGTGATATCGTCAACTAGTTTTCTTAGGGTAATAGATTTGCGCTGCGAGCTGGTAAAATGCTGTCTCACGCGCTTTCTCATATTACGCGCTTTTCCTATGTAAATGATTTGCTTTTGATCATTGTAGAAATATAGCACACCAGTGGTTGATGGTACCTTTTCTATTAGTGCCTTGTGGTCTGCATCTACGGTGATGCGAGGCATGGTCTTTAGACTCTGCTGTATAATCTGCTTATCTAGATCTTTATCCAGCAATAATTTAAAAAGTTTTACTGTGGCAAGTGCGTCACCAGTGGCGCGATGTCTATCAGTAATTGGGATGCCTAGTGATTTAACCAGCTTTCCCAAGCTATAACTCTCTTGTTCTGGCAGCAGTTTTTGAGCAACTTCTACTGTGCACAACGTTGGAATATCAAATTTGTATCCCAGTCGATCAAATTCCAGTCGCAACATACGATTGTCAAACTCGGCATTGTGAGCGACAAGCGTTGCATCCTTAGTAATTTCTAAAATGCGCTTTGCAACCTCATAGAATTTGGGTGCTTTTACAAGCATCTTATTATTGATGCCCGTGAGTTTGACTACAAATGGTTGTATGGGTTGTTCTGGATTGATCAAGCTTGCAAATTGATCTACAATGTCATGACCGTCAAACCTGTAGATCGCAATCTCAGTAATTCCTTCTTCATTATAAGCGCCACCTGTGGACTCTACATCAATTATTGCGTACAAATACTATTATTTAAACTTGGGTAGATTAATATGTCAAATGTAATGATATAAAAGCGTTTAACTAAAGCAAAAAAGCAGCCCATCGGGCTGCTCCTTATTTTTAATTATGAGTTGAAAATCAAATTTTCTCGCCATAAATCTTATCGTATAAATCCTTGTAACGCTCCTTAATGTTGCGACGTTTCAACTTCATGGTAGGAGTGAGGTGCTCTTCTTCTATACTCCATACCTCAGGAGTAAGTTCAAATCGCTTGACGCGTTCCCACTTACCAAATTTCTCATTGTGCTCATCGATCTCGCGCTGGTAACGTTCCAATACGCGTTCATTTGATATAAGATCGCTAATGTCGTTGTAGTTTACTCCCTTACGTTTTGCCCAGTCTTCAAGAAATTCAAAGTTAGGCTGGATCAAGGCTGCAGGCATTTTCTCGCCTTCACCTACTACCATGATCTGCTCTATGAATCGACTTTGTTTCATTGTGTTCTCTATGAGTTGTGGCGCCACATATTTTCCACCAGAGGTTTTGAACATCTCTTTTTTGCGATCTGTAATACGCAGGAATCCATCGCTGTCAATCTCACCTATATCACCAGTGTGAAAATATCCATTCTCATCGATAGCTTCTCTAGTTTTCTCTTCATCCTTATAGTAACCCAACATGCGCTGTGGACCATTAATGATGATCTCGCCATCTTCGGCGATTTTCACATCCGTATCCGGTAGTGGTTTACCTACGGTTCCTATTTTAAAACCACCTTCTCGCATATCATTCACTGATACTACTGGACTGGTCTCGGTAAGACCGTAACCTTCCATCACTGGAACGCCAGCCGCGTTAAATACACGTGCTAGCCTAGGTTGCAAGGCTGCGCTACCACTAGCAATAGCTTTCAAGTTACCACCTAATGCTTCTTGCCATTTTGAGAAGATTAATTTTTTGGCGATGCCCAATTTCTTTTCATACCACCAGCCGTTCTTGCCGTATGGTTCCCATTCCAGTCCTAGTTCTACAGCCCAGAAGAATAGTTTTTTCTTGACGCCTTCAAGATCTGCGCCTTTGGCGATGATTTTATCATATACTTTTTCCAGCAGGCGCGGTACAGCACTCATTACTTCTGGCTGTACTTCTTTCAAGTTATCAGATATGGTCTCTAGTGACTCTGCAAAGTATATTCCTGAACCTGTGTAGATATAGAGGTACTGCAACATACGCTCATAAATATGGCATACTGGTAAAAAACTTAAGGCCTTGGATTTACCTAATTCGATAGGCAACCTAGTCTCTGAATACATAGCATTACTGGCGATGTTTTTATGCGATAGCATCACGCCTTTAGGACGTCCAGTAGTTCCAGAGGTGTAAATAAGAGTTGCAAGATCATCTTCCTTGATGCTTTCCATGATAATGGTAAGTGAGTCATCATCTTCTTTGGACTTACCTAATTCTTTTACTTCTTCCCAACTGCGGCATCCAGGAATATCATCAAAACTGTAAACTTCTTTTAAGGATTCTACTTGATCTTTAATCGCCATGACCTTGTCATAAACTTCCTGATCACTTACAAAAACGTATTGCGATTCACTGTGGTTCAGAACGTATGCATATTCATCCTCAGATATGGTAGGGTAGATAGGCACGTCTTGAGCACCAGTTTGCATGATACCTATATCCATGATATTCCACTCAGTTCTATTCACAGTAGAAATGAGCGCAATTTTGTCATTTTGTTTGACACCCATTTTAATCAAACCGCGAGATACCGCTCTAGCTTGATCAACAAATTCTTGAGTAGAAGTTTTTACCCATTGACCATTTTTCTTGGTCACGAGCGCATCCGGTCTAGGAAATTTTTCTAATTGATAGTAAGGAAAATCAAATAATCTTTTGAATTGCATGGATATACCGTTTAGTAGTCGCAAAATAGTGAAAGATCGGTAGTAAACAAATGAAAATTTTGTAGGATCAATAATACCATTCAACTGATTGTATTCTATAAATGGATTCACTCATTTTTCAATTAAACAATATATATATTGTCATAAGATCTATTATTCTTTCTCTTTATAATACTTGAAGTTGATAAAATTGTTGGTATTCCGCTCTCGCGAAAGCGTAACAGGCTAAAAAACTGAGAGATGATTGTGACTGTTATTTTATAGATTCAAACAATTTTTTGAAATTAAATCACGTGTTAATAAAACCAAAAAGCAAGTAATTACGTTGTCAATATTTTCTGTTAATTTTAGTTAATTATTGTGTAATGCCTTGTGAATTAACAATTAACGATACTTAGTTGTACATACATTTAAAGCATGGTGAAAGGGTTTCACTTTACAACTAATTACTTTTTACATGAAAAAAAATACTTCAAAGCTGTTGACATTTCTGTTCGTGGTTTTTGTTTCAGCTGGGCTTCAGGCTCAGGTAGTTACCAAAACCGTGGATGATAATACAGACGGCACGTTAAGAAACGAGATTGCTGATGCCGGCATAGGCGGCACGGTGACCTTTGATCCTTCTATTGCAGGACAGACCATCAATGTTACCCAAGGACCTATTGAAGTAGGGACTTTAGGTAATATTAGCATAGAAGGCCTTAATGGTGAGAGCAGGACCACTATCGCTGGTACTTCTTCAAATCGCATTTTCAATATTGATGCGACTGTGGCCAGTATCATAAATCTTTCTGATTTGAATTTCACATCAGGTACAGCATCAAGTGGTGGTGCCATACAAGTGAGCGGTGCCACAACGGTCCTAAACTTGAATAATACAGACTTTACCGGTAATACAGCGACCGGTAATGCCGCAACTGAAGGTGGTGGTGCTATTTTCAACAACGGTGCTGTGGTGAACGTTTCCGGTTCTTCTCAATTTGAATCAAATGCTGCAACCGGTACTGCTGGTAGCGGTGGTGCGATTCTCAATTCATCAGCTGGAGTTCTTTCTATTGATGGCGCGACCTTCAACTTAAATTCTTCACAACGTGCTGGTGGCGCTATAGAAGATAACGCTAATAGCGGTGCAGTTATCGTTGTAGATAATTCCACTTTCTCTAGTAATAATGCAGGATCTAGTCCTGGTAATGGTGGTGCATTACATATTACCGGCTCTTCTTCATACACCTTCAACGGCGGTCTAATTGATGCAAATATTGCTGGCAAAGAAGGTGGTGGTCTATGGAATGGATCTGGAGTTCTTACAATTAATGGTGCTACCATATCGAATAATGATGCACAAGGAGACTTAGTACCAGCTGATGCTACAGCAGGAACATCAGTACAAATTGTTGGTGGTGGCGGAATTTTTGCCAACGACGGTCCTGGATCTGTTGTGATCAATGAAGGAACTATCATTTCTAACAATGTCGCTACAGGAGTACAAGGTTCTGGTGGTGGTATTTTAATGGCCACAGGAACAACCTTGACTATCAATGGAAGTGGCGATAATCCAGTAGAAATCAATAATAACAGCGCCAGTAGAGCTGGTGGTGGTATTGAAGACTGGTCGCTAGATGCAAACGCTAACACACTTACCAATGTGAATTTCTCTGGAAATACCGCTGGTGCTGACGCGACAGGTTTTACCGCTAATGGCGGCCCTGGAAACGGTGGTGCTATTCACGTGACTGGACCTGGAGACAATGTTATCACAGGCGGTACGGTTGACGGTAATACGGCTGCCAATGAAGGTGGTGGATTCTGGAATGGATCTGGAACCATGAGCGTTTCTGGAACTACAATCACAAACAACATCGCTGCAGGTAATGATACTGAAGTTGCTGGTGCTGCTGGTGGTGGTGGACTTTTCAATGAAGGCGGTACTCTAAATGTTACCAACAATACAACAGTTTCTAACAACAGCGCTACTGGAGCACAATCAACTGGTGGTGGAATTTTAAACGCTGCTGGAGTTTTGGTAGTAAGTGATTCTGAGATTTCTGGCAATGAATCAAATCGCGCTGGTGGTGGTATTGAGACTAATGGAGACAGTTCTGTAGAACTTAACAATGTAACTCTTGATTCAAACTTTACCGGTGTTGTAACTGGTATGGGCGCGCCAGGCAATGGTGGTGGACTGCACGTGAGTGGTGCTGCACCTGTAACCATTAATGGTGGTACGGTTAATAACAATATCGCTGCCAAAGAAGGTGGTGGATTATGGAACAATCAAGGTGTCATGACTATTAATGGAACAACCATTTCTGGTAATGATGCTCGTGGCGATCTTGTACCAGCAGATGCAACCGCAGGAACATCAGTACAAATCGTTGGTGGTGGTGGAATCTTTGCTGAAGATGGCAATGGATCTGTTGTGATCAATGAAGGAACCGTCATTGCTAACAATGTAGCAACTGGAGTTCAAGGTTCTGGTGGTGGTATTTTAATGGCCACAGGAACAACACTAACAATTAACGGTAGTGAAGCGAGTCCTGTAGAAATCAATAACAATAGCGCCAGTAGAGCTGGTGGTGGTATTGAAGACTGGTCTTTGAGTGCCAATGAAAATACCATGACGAATGTGAATTTCTCTGGCAATACCGTTGGTGTTGACGCGACAGATTTTACCGCTAATGGCGGCCCTGGAAACGGTGGTGCTATTCACGTGACTGGACCTGGAGATAATGTTATCACAGGCGGTACGGTTGACGGTAATACAGCAGCGAATGAAGGTGGTGGATTCTGGAATGGATCTGGAACCATGAGCGTTTCTGGAACTACAATCATAAACAATATTGCTGCAGGTAATGATACTGAAGTTGCTGGTGCTGCTGGTGGTGGTGGACTTTTCAATGAAGGCGGTACTCTTAATGTTACCAACAATACAACCGTTTCTAACAACAGCGCTACTGGAGCACAATCAACTGGTGGTGGAATTTTAAACGCTGCTGGAGTTTTGGTAGTGAGTGATTCTGAGATTTCAAGTAACGAGTCAAATCGTGCTGGTGGTGGTATTGAGACTAATGGCGAAAGTTCTGTAGAACTTAACAATGTAACTCTTGATTCAAACTTTACCGGTGTTGTAACTGGTATGGGCGCACCAGGTAATGGTGGTGGACTCCACGTGAGTGGAGCAGCACCTGTAACCATTAATGGTGGTACGGTTAATAACAACATCGCTGCCAAAGAAGGTGGTGGACTATGGAACAATCAAGGTGTCATGACTATTAATGGAACAACCATTTCTAGTAATGATGCTCGTGGCGATCTTGTCCCAGCCGATGCGACCGCAGGAACCTCAGTACAGATAGTCGGTGGTGGTGGAATCTTTGCTGAAGATGGAGCTGGATCTGTCGTGATCAATGAAGGAACCGTCATTTCTAACAATATGGCAACTGGAGTACAAGGTTCTGGTGGTGGTATTTTAATGGCCACAGGAACTACACTAACAATCAATGGTAGTGAAGCTAGTCCGGTAGAAATCAATAACAACAGCGCCAGTAGAGCTGGTGGTGGTATTGAAGACTGGACGTTGGACACAAACTCAAACACACTTACCAACGTTAATTTTACAGGTAATTCTGTAGGACTAGATGTTGATAGTGACAGTGATAGCGATACTGGTTTTACCGCAAACGGTGGTCCTGGTAACGGTGGTGCGATTCACGTCACTGGCCCAGGAAGCAATACGATTACAAATGCATCTGTTGACGGTAATCTAGCGGCTGCCGAAGGTGGTGGTTTCTGGAATGGATCTGGTACCATGACGGTATCTGACAGTGACTTTAACGCCAACATCGCTTCCGGTGATGCTGCAGACAATGGTGGTGGTGCATTATTCAATAACGGTGGTACCATGAATATTGAAAACGTTGAGGCCACGGGAAATCTCGCTAATGGAGCATCTGGTTCTGGTGGTGCTTTTTTCAGTACTAATGGGCTAATAGAAATGGAGAATGTATCCTTTACTGGAAACTCAGCCAATAGAGCTGGTGGAGCCATTGAGGTTATTGATGGTCAGGTTAATATCAATAATTCAGATATTTCTGGTAATGACGTCAATGGAACAGCTGGAACGGCTGCTCCTGGTAATGGCGGCGCGCTGCATATAAGTGGTAGCACAGATGTGACTATTGAAAACAGTACGATTAACAATAATGTTGCTGCATCAGAAGGTGGCGCGTTGTGGAATCAAAGAAATAGCACACTAACTGTTATCAACTCGACTCTAGATGGCAATAGTACAGAAGGTACAGCGGCAGATACTGGTGGTGGTGCAATTTTTAACAACGGTGGTGATACAGAGGTACTCAATAGTACTATCTCAAACAACACCAGTGCCTCAAACGGTGGTGGTATATCCAATCAGGAAGGAGACCTTACGGTTGACCTATCAACGATTGCTCAAAACGAAGCTACCCTAGATGGTGGTGGAATTTACAACGCTGGCTCTAGTGCTACTTTGAGAGCTGTCACAGTAGGTCGTAATACGGCTGGTGGTACTGGTGGTGGACTAGCGTCTGATGCTGGTATCTTTACTATCAACAGTACTTTGGTTGCTGAAAATGAAGCATCTTCTGATTTCAATGTCTCTCGAGTTACATCTGCTGATTATAACTTGATTGAAATTGATGACCTAGGCAGCTTTACCGCGATGTCAAATGATATTGTGGGTAGTGTTGAGGATCCAGAATTTGGTTCTCTAGGCGAACTGCAAGATAATGGTGGCGACAATTTCACGCTAGCCTTGCTTAACGGTACCAGAGCTCAAGACGCTGGTGATCCATCGTTGACATTCAACGATCAGATAGGACAAGCTAATTTTGGAGCACGCGATATAGGTTCTTTTGAATCTCAAGCTACCTTATCGATTGATGAAGTAGGTAGTGCGCTCGCAGGATTGAGACTTTATCCTAATCCTAGCATCGATGGTCAGGTAAGCATTGAATTGCCTGTACAATTAGATACTACAGCTTCTTATCAAGTGATAGATATGACAGGAAAGCAGATTCAGGCAAATAGTCTACAATCTGGTGTAAATAACCTACAGCTAGGTAATCTAGCAACTGGAATTTA
Organism: Nonlabens ponticola; assembly: GCF_003966335.1. Taxonomy (NCBI): domain Bacteria; kingdom Pseudomonadati; phylum Bacteroidota; class Flavobacteriia; order Flavobacteriales; family Flavobacteriaceae; genus Nonlabens; species Nonlabens ponticola. The sequence continues at coordinate 1,901,603 of NZ_CP034549.1, forward strand.
CATCGTGCGCATCAATGCAGCCAATCAATCCCAAAGCTTGAAATTGATCAAGAAATAAGATTAATTATTTTTAAAAACAAAGCCCATTCTGGTAATCAGAATGGGCTTTTTTATACACCATTTTGCAGTAAGGCTATAACGACTCTCAATGTAGGTTGTTGTTGACGCCAGTTTATCATTATTACGCTTTCGCGAAAGCGTTACACCACTTATCCTAGTGCTATTCTACATCTACTGTTTTGTTCTCATTCCTAAAAACAATCTGGTTTTCAAAGGCATCAATAAGGATCACATCTTCAGAATTTATTTCGCCTGCAAGAATCTTCTTGGAAAGCTCGTTGAGTATTAGCTTTTGTAGTACGCGCTTTACAGGTCTTGCACCATATTGTGGTTCGTAACCATTCCTCGCCAATAGTTGAACAGCTTCTTGCGTGGTGTCAATCACAATGCCTTGTTGATTTAGCATTCTTGCAACTCCTTTTACTTGCAATTCTACAATCTGCTCAATCTCATTCTTATTGAGTGGCGTGAACATCACGATATCATCAATCCTATTGATGAATTCTGGTCGCACTCGCTGTTTTAGGGCGCCTACTACTTCAATCTTAGTAGCTTCAATGACTGACTCAATGTTTCCCTCAAAGTTTTCAAACTTCTCTTGTATGATTTCAGCACCCATGTTGGAGGTCATGATGATGATGGCGTTCTTGAAATCTGCCACACGGCCTTTATTATCAGTAAGCCGTCCTTCATCCAGTACTTGCAATAAAATGTTGAAGGTGTCAGGATGTGCCTTTTCTATCTCGTCCAGCAACACTACTGAATACGGTTTGCGACGCACAGCCTCAGTCAACTGGCCGCCTTCGTCATACCCAACATATCCTGGTGGCGCACCTACTAGACGGCTCACGCTGTGACGTTCTTGATACTCGCTCATATCAATACGTGTCATCGCATTGTCATCATTGAAAAGATAATCTGCAAGGGCTTTAGCAAGCTCGGTTTTTCCAACACCGGTAGTACCTAGGAAAAGGAACGAGCCAACGGGCTTTTTCTGATCCTGTAAACCAGCGCGACTGCGTCTTACGGCATCACTTACAGCAGCAATCGCTTCTTCCTGACCCACTACACGCTTGTGTAATTCATCTTCAAGTTTCAATAGCTTTTCTCGCTCGCTTTGTAGCATTTTAGTGACTGGTATGCCAGTCCATTTAGCTACCACCTCGGCGATATCATCATAGGTAACTTCTTCTTGTACCAAAGCTGTTTCCTGATCAGTATCTGCAACCTGTTGTTGCAGATTTTCTAATTTCTCCTGACTTTCTTTGATTTTACCATAACGCAGCTCTGCTACCTTACCGTAGTCACCATCACGTTCTGCTCTTTCGGCTTCTGCTTTATAGGTCTCGATATCGGTCTTGACCGCTTGAATGTTGTCAATAACTTCCTTTTCATTTTCCCATTGTGCGTTGAGCTCGTTGCGCTGTTCCTTGAGATTTGCTAGTTCACTGTGTAGCGTCTTGAGTTTGACCTCATCCTTTTCACGCTTTATGGCCTCAATTTCAATCTCGATTTGCATGATCTTGCGATCCAACACATCCAATTCTTCAGGCTTGGAATTAATTTCCATACGTAGTTTTGCTGCAGCCTCATCCATCAAGTCAATCGCTTTATCTGGCAAGAATCGACTTGTAATGTATCGCTGTGATAATTCTACCGCACCTATGATAGCGTCGTCCTTAATACGCACCTTGTGGTGTGTCTCATATTTATCCTTGATACCACGCAGAATGGATATGGCGCTTTCAGTATCTGGTTCATTTACCTGAACCTTCTGGAAGCGGCGTTCCAAAGCCTTGTCTTTCTCAAAGTACTTCTGGTACTCGTCTAGGGTAGTGGCACCTATGGCTCTAAGCTCGCCTCGAGCCAGTGCAGGTTTCAGGATATTTGCCGCATCCATCGCACCTTGACCACCACCAGCACCTACTAGTGTGTGAATCTCATCGATAAATAATACGATGTCGCCATCGCTACCAGTTACCTCTTTGATAACCGCTTTTAATCTTTCTTCAAACTCACCTTTATATTTTGCTCCAGCGATGAGCGCTCCCATATCAAGAGAGAAGATCTGCTTATTTTTTAGATTTTCAGGAACATCACCAGCGACAATACGGTGTGCAAGACCTTCAGCAATGGCAGTCTTACCTACACCAGGTTCACCTACCAGCATAGGATTGTTCTTTGTTCTCCTTGAAAGGATCTGTAATATCCTACGTATTTCTTCATCACGACCTATAACTGGATCTAGTTTGCCTTGATCAGCCAGCTGATTCAGATTTTTGGCATATTTAGAAAGGCTATTGTAGGTTTCCTCTGCGCTTTGTGAGGTCACCTTGTTTCCTTGTCTCAATTCTTCAATGGCTTTTTCCAGTTCTTTGATTTTTAGACCTTGATCTTTTAGTATTTGGGCAGTTTTTGACTTGCCATCTACCATACTCAAAAGCAAATGTTCAATCGACACAAACTCATCACCCATCTTATTGGCGAGTGACATTGCGTTATTTATGACACGACTTGTTTCTCTTGACATTTGAAGATCACCACCTTCTACAGTAGGCAGAGATTTGATTTGGCTATCCAATAGATTGGAAACTAAACCTAGATTGATATTCAACTTTTTAAATAAAAATGTAATAACATTCTCATCGACCATCGTGATGGCCTTAAGTAAATGTGAATTCTCAATCTGTGCTTGTTTATTCTCTTGTGCAAGTTGCTGCGCTTGTTGTATCGCTTCTTGCGATTTTATAGTTAGATTATTTATGTTCATAGTTTTCAGTTTTACAGTCAGGCTAAGTCAATTCATGTACCAATTCTTGACTTGTCAAAAAGTCATATTTTTATCTTAAAAATACTGACAGATTGACTGTTTATTAAACTATTAGCATTTGTGACGTCGTGCTATAACTATATTTGTTTATCAAAATTGACGATTTTATGGGTCTCATGGATAAGTTATTTAGGTCTCAGCGAGATATTGCTAAAGACGATCTTGAAGGTATCATTTGGGAACCTCTGGAATCAATTGATCAATTTCATAATCTAGTTCGCAACTCAAAGCTCAAGAAAAAGGTAATCTTTAAACACAGCACGCGCTGTGGTATATCGCGAATGGCTCTTAATTCTTTTGAGCGCAATTACGTTCCTAAAGATCAAAATGTCACATACTACTTACTTGATCTTTTAGAAAACAGAGATGTAAGCAACGCCATTGCAGAAGAGCTTAACGTGACACATCAATCACCGCAAGTGATCATATTAGACAACGAGCAAGTGATACATACCGAAAGTCATCACGGCATCGACATTAAAAAAATTCAAGAATTACTATAAAATAATGACTATGAAAATTACCCGTATATCACTAGTAGCAGCCATGTTGCTGCTGTTTTCTTGTAAGACAAATGTCTTTACAGGAGAACGTACTTTAAACTTTGTCTCTAACGAGCAAATTTTTCCAGCTGCCTTTGCTCAATATGATCAAGTATTAGAGCAAAGTACGGTAGAGAGAGAAACCGCCGAGGCAAGAATGGTAAAAAGAGTAGGTCAAAATATAAAGGTAGCAGCAGAGCGTTGGTTGAATGCCTTGGGACATCCTGAATATTTAGATGGATATAACTGGGAATACAATCTCATCAAGGATGATCAAGTCAACGCTTGGGCCATGCCAGGTGGTAAAATTGCCTTTTACACAGGAATCCTTCCTATCGCTCAAGAAGAAACAGGCGTTGCGGTAATTATGGGACATGAGGTAGCTCACGCACTAGCAAATCACGGTGCACAGCGTATGAGTAGACAACAAGCGGCATCTATCGTAGGTACTGGTGTTGCGGTAGCTGCTAGCGGTCGCAGCCAGACTACACAACAAATTATCGGACAAGCCTATGGACTAGGTGCACAATATGGTGCAATTCTTCCTTTCTCAAGAAAAAACGAGCAGGAAGCAGATAAAATAGGTTTGATTTTAACAGCAATAGCAGGTTATGATCCTGATGAAGGCGCGAGATTGTGGGAACGTATGAAAGCAAATTCAGCTCAAAATGGTCAAGAGGCACCGCCGGAATTTCTAAGCACGCACCCTTCTTATGATACTCGCATTCAGAATTTGAGAAAGTTAGCACCAATTGCCAAAGCAGAAGCAGCGAAATATGGAGTGACAACTTTCAAGTAGTAGCTCTAATTGCATTACATTTAAAGGGTTCTTAACAAGAACCCTTTTTTTATGAAACAATATCTACCTAAAGGACATCCTAGACTGCTAGGAGCGTGGGCATTTTATGATTGGGCCAATAGTGTTTATTCGCTAGTTATAGCTAGTGCCATATTTCCTATTTATTACAGTGGTATCAGTAAAGCGGCCTTTGAACAAGGTAACGTCCCAGCGATCCTAGCTAATGTAAATAATGAGAGCATCATTATTGTTACCACAGCGATTGCCTTCGCGATTGTTAGTATTATTTCACCCATTTTATCTGGTGTTGCAGATTACTCAGGGAACAAGAAACTGTTTTTAAAACTCTTTTGCTATTTAGGTGGATTGTCAAGTATTGCATTGGCGTTTTTCTCATTTGATTATTTATTTGCTAGTCTGGCGGTCTATCTTTTGGCATTGGTTGGTTTTTGGGGTTCGCTAGTTTTTTACAATAGTTATTTACCTGACGTTGCGCATCCTGAACAACAAGATGCAGTGAGTGCGCGAGGATTTTCTATGGGTTATATAGGTAGCGTAATTTTGTTAGTCATTTGTCTGGTCCTCATTGAAGGCGGCATTTTTGAAGATCAAGTGTTACCCACTCAAATTTCTTTTGTTTTGGTAGGCGTCTGGTGGATGGGATTTGCGCAATACACCTATAAATACTTACCCAAAGGCACAAAAAAAGATCGCTCTCAAGTAAAGAATGTTTGGACCAACGGCTTTAAGGAATTGAAGCACATATGGAAACAATTATCTGCCAACCTGCAGATGAAAAGATATCTAGGCGCATTCTTTATTTACAGTATGGCGGTTCAAACAGTGATGCTTGTTGCTACCTATTTTGGGACTGAAGAAGTCGCTTGGGGTCCAGATGGCGCCACCATGGGTTTGATTATCTCTATACTACTCATACAGCTGGTTGCCATTGTAGGAGCATGGCTCGCTAGTAAGCTTTCGCGAAAGCTAGGAAACATCAAAACACTTATTGCAATTAATATAATCTGGGCTCTGGTATGCATCTATGGTTATTATGTAGTCTCGCCCATACAGTTTTATATCACAGCTGGTTTTGTGGGTCTCGTAATGGGTTCTATTCAATCATTGTCGCGTAGTACCTATTCCAAAATGATTCCTGAAGGCACCACCGACACGGCGTCATACTTCAGTTTTTATGACGTTGCGGAGAAAATTGGGATCGTAATAGGTATGCTCATATTTGCCATAGTAGGTGAGGTGAGTGGTTCGATGCGCGGCAGCATATTGTTCCTAGTATTATTCTTTGTAATCGGAATTATCCTTCTTTATCGAGTTCCTAAAGTGAAAACTGGAAGCTCTATTTGATAAATAGCCTCCTGATAGCTATAAAAACAAAGATAAACAGCGTCATACCTAAAATACCTGGTATAATCGCCTGCTGCCAGCCAGTCACAAGCAATAATGCCATTAGCAATAGTTGAAATCCTAATCCATAAATCGATAAAGAAGTCATAAACCATTTAGGAAATGATTTGGTATGAACAGCTTCAGGATCCAACCAATGTATAAATTGATCAAACGGCCCATAAAGCACATTGTAAATGCTGTGACATAAGTTGACCATTGACTGTTTCTCGCCTGGCAACGCAATGGGTTGCACCTCTTCTGAAATGCGGCTCGTAATATCGCCATTGACATTATTACGCAGTATTACATAATAGTAGTGATACAGCGTTCCTTGTAATTGTAAACCTATGAACGCCACGAGCGTCCAGATAATAGTCGATCCTGTTATTTGCATAAATGCCAATAGAAATAATAGATTCAAGATCAAATCTGCAATGGAATCAAAATACCTACCTACATAGGATGGCGTTTTCTTCAATCGAGCCAACTCACCATCTGCCGCATCTATTACAGATTTAAGAATCAAAAACAGGGCTGCTAGTACATAATCGCCATGCAGTATGCAACCTATAGCGAATAGACCGCTTATGATGAATAAAACGGTCACATGAATAGGAGTGAATCGGGTATCCTGCAGCATGCGTGCGATCCATCGACCACCAGGTCTACCGTAATCTGATAAATCTATAAAACGATACTGTGCAGGAAGTTTTGACATAAATAGTTGCGGTCTACGCGGTTGCAAAACTAAGGCTTTATCAGGTATGGATATTTACCAATAATATCAATAAAAAAAGCCTTCCTGAGTTATCAGGAAGGCTTTAAAATATGACTTAGAATGTGTTTACATCTTGGTAATATCACCACTACCCATCACTGATTTTTTGATGTCGCTAGTTTTTCCTTTATATCTCAAATCACCTGATCCAACGATACTAGCATTCATCTTACCACCATTACAAAAAACAGATACGTCACCGCTACCTGCAATGCTGGCGCGTACATTATTTGCCTTGAGGCCGTAAGCACTGATGTCACCACTACCAGCAACTGATGCATTTAAATTTTCAGTACGACCGCTCATTTTAAGATCACCACTACCAGCGACATTTAATTCAAGAGCTCTAGATTCCGTAGTGAGTGTGATATCGCCGCTACCAGCAACAGATACTTCCATTTTGTCTGATTTTAAGGTTAAATCGCTTGAGATATCACCGCTACCAGCCATACTTATTCTGCTTATATCCTTCACAGGAACGGTGACCATGATCCCTTTGCGCGTGTTGATATTGATACCATCCTTAACGCCTATTTCTAATTTATCACCTTTGGTCTCTATTTCTAGGTATTCCATGATGTTAGATTCTGCTTCTACCTCGATAGTACCTTCGGTACCAGCAACGAGTACCACATCCATCGATCCAGCTACTTTAATCTGATCATAATCATCGGTGTTAAAAGTTTGGGTGATCACGTCACCGTTACCAGACACTTTTTTATTACTGCTCCACCATTGTGCATTTGTTGATTGAAATGCGATAAGAGCGATTGCTACTATAATTACTTTTTTCATGTTATTTAATTTTAAGATTGATTATTAGTTATTAGGATTTAAAGATACACTGCCAAAACTGCTGTTCACCGTGATTCTATTGGAACTCTTATTGTCGAGGTGATAACCTTCTTTAAATTTCTCTGTACCATCACTGCGTGATTGCGTGGTTGTCAATGAGCTATTTACTTTGAGTGAACCAAATTCAGTATCCAGCTCATAGGTAAATGCCGCTGCAGGGTCGTAACCTATTTTAACCGTTGTATAGTCTGATTTTACATCGATCATCTTGAAGCCATTCATTGCTTTCCCAATATTCACGGTTCCAAAGTCTGCATTAAAATCACCGCTCTCTTTGATGTAGTCGATGGACACGTTTGAATAATCGCCACGGCCGTCGACGTTGTCAACACCTTCAACATTTATGGTGCTAAAATCACTATTGTATTTCAAGTTCTTGATCTGTGGTAGCTTTGCCTTGGTATAATCTCCTGAAAAATCTAGATTATCAGCGCCGTAGATTCTAAAATTGCTAAAGTCTGCCTTGATGATGGCCTCTTTTACATAATCGATGTTACTATTATCAGTGTAATCAAATGATAGCTTATTGTCTGTATGCAATAATTGACCTATTTGCAGGCGACCAAAGTCACAGGAAATATCAGTAGGTGCGCTCAACTTTTCTATAATAACAGCACCATAATCATTGCTCAATTCAAGCGGTGATGCTACTGGGATTTTCACGAGGTAATTCACCTGTATATTAGCGTTTTTACTGGCTTTCCACCAGTTCCACACGCCTGATGATGTTGACGGTATATAAGTCTCTGCGCTTACTCGAGAACTAGAGGCATTAAAAGTGACGTCCACTTCTCTCAATTTCTCATCGACGATGTTCTCATCATTACCGCTTACTTCTACATAAACCTCGATGCTCACAATATTTTTATCCCACGTTTCAATCGTCACATCGCCAAAGCTGTTCTCAATATCTACCAACGCATCGCTGTTGACATTGTAGGATTGCTTGATGCTCTTAGTTTTATTAAACTTATCTATAGGTACAGCGAGCGCGATGGCTGGCAGCAATATCAATACTATAAGTGTGTTATATAATTTCATTTTTTTGTTCTTTGATTTGTTGTTGGGCACTTCTTATTTGATCCTTGGCGTCCTCGAGTAACTGGATCCTATTTTGATAATTCTGTATCATCGCGTCGATGACCTTGGGATTATCGGCATTGACTTTAAAGTCTTTTTGAATCTTTTTAAAATCTGTTTCCAGCATGGCTAGATTTGCCTTGACATCTGCAATGATTCGCTCTGTTTCTGGAGCTTGCATTCTGTCCAGTGCCGCGAGTTGTGACTTGATAGCTAGATCATAGAAGTCTTGCTTCTGTGCAAGTTCTGGTGTCACAGTTGGTGTTAGGGATTGATTGTATTGACCTACTATGAAATTTCCCATTCCTAGCAACACAAGGATTGCTGCTGCGATGCCCCATTTTTTAATAATGGCTAGGGTGAATAATTTACCGCTAGGCTTTTCATCAATATCGTCACTTGTACCATCTGTATGTTGATCTTCACAGGCATCATCCAGCTTTTGTAAAAATCTAGCAGCGTGACCGTCTTTGAGGTCAGCAGTGTCAAAGTCTTGCTGCTCAAACCATTCCTTCATTGATTCTTTCATAGGGCTTGCATTTTATTTTTAAGACTTGTTTTAGCACGCGATAAGGTTGTTCTACACATCCCATGACTAATGTTCATGATGTGACTTATTTCCTCATTATCCATTCCTTCTATCAGGTGCAAATTCAATATTTGTCTATAACTTTCTTTAAGGGTTTTCATTACTTCAAGCACTTTTGTAGCGGTTGCGCCACTTTCTGCGAGATCCAGTGGCTCATCGTCTGGTACCTGCTCATATTGCTCATCATCCATAGCCACCATGGGCATGCGTTTATTTTTTCTCAAGTAGGTCAAGCTGTTATTGACTACTATGCGCTTTAACCAGCTGCCAAAGGTTGCCGTACGATTCCAGTCGGCCATCTTAGCAAAGGCTGTGATCATGCTTTCCTGCATAATATCTTCGGCCTGTGCAGTGTCCTGCACGATACGTAACGAGACGTTATACATACCGCGTGCATAATCGTTGTACACTTTCATTTGCGCCTTGCGGCTGCCTTGCTGGCACAGGTCAAAAAGATCGTTTTCGGTTGGTTGTAAATTCACTTGGTCAGTGTTTCTGTATTAAAGATGCAACTTTTGCGATCATGTTACAGTCGGTGGCATTGATTTTGAAAAAATGTTTGTAGTAAGGTGGTTGTAGAAGTCACGATACCATCTTGTTTACCTGATTATTGAGAGTACAATAATTTGATTAACAGGTGATTGACTTTTAATGTGTTAGCTTTCGCGAAAGCGTAATAATCCAACAACATCTTGCAAACAATTTTTATACTAACAAGAAGCCAACTGTGTGCTGACATAGTGGCGAGTTTAATGATATATGCGTAAACCAAAGAAATTTCATATTGACATAATGTCACAGGATCAGTTTGATCAAGATGCGGAATTTATACCGCTGCTGAGCAGCGAGGATGAGAAAGAAATGAATGCCGAGGCGGTTCCAGAATCCTTGCCTATACTGCCATTGCGTAACATGGTGTTGTTTCCAGGTGTGGTAATTCCCATCACCGCAGGACGTGATCAATCCATAAAATTATTGCAGGAAGCCAACAAGGCGAGCGAGGTCATAGGTGTGGTTGCTCAAAAAGACGAGACCATTGAAGATCCTACCAAAGATGATCTACATGCTACAGGCGTGGTGGCACGTATTCTCAAGGTATTCAAGATGCCTGATGGTAATACGACCGTGATTATTCAGGGTAAAAAACGTTTTGAGCTAGGTGAAATCACTGATACAGACCCTTATTTGCGTGCCACCACGATAGCTGTTGATGAGGCTAGACCAGCCGCAGATAATGAGGAGTTCAAGGCGATCATTGATAATATCAAAGAATTATCGTTAGAGATCATTAAGGAAAGTCCCAACATTCCTAGCGAGGCGTCGTTTGCGATTAAGAATATCGAGTCAAGTTCATTCCTTGTGAACTTTGTCTCGTCCAATATGAACCTGAAGGTTGAGGACAAACAAAAGCTTTTGGAAATCAATGACCTCAAAGAGCGAGCGCTGGAAACATTGCGTTTCATGAACATCGAGCGCCAGAAGTTAGAGCTCAAAAATGATATCCAGTCTAGAGTCCAGACCGATATCAACAAGCAGCAGCGTGAGTATTTCCTACATCAACAAATGAAGACCATCCAGGAAGAATTGGGTGGTGGCGTGAGTTCTCATCAAGAGATTGATGAAATGCGACAACGCGCCAAGAGTAAAAAGTGGGACGACAAGGTCAAAGAGCATTTTGAAAAAGAACTTGCCAAGATGCAACGCATGAATCCGCAAGTTGCAGAATTTTCCATACAGCGCAATTACCTGGATCTGTTCCTCGATTTGCCATGGAACGAGTTTTCAAAAGATAATTTTGACCTGAAACGCGCGATGCGCATTTTGGATCGCGATCATTATGGTCTAGACGAGGTTAAGAAGCGCATCATTGAATATCTAGCGGTATTAAAACTGCGCAACGATATGAAATCGCCCATTTTATGTTTGTATGGACCACCAGGTGTTGGTAAAACATCACTAGGTAAATCTATTGCAGAGGCTTTGGGCCGAGAATATGTACGCATCTCGCTAGGAGGTTTGCGCGATGAAGCAGAAATACGCGGGCACCGTAAAACCTATATAGGCGCGATGCCTGGACGTATTATTCAAAGCATCAAGAAAGCTAAAACCTCTAATCCGGTTTTTGTTTTGGATGAAATTGATAAGCTGAGCAATTCACACAATGGTGATCCATCAAGCGCCATGTTAGAGGTACTAGATCCAGAACAAAACAACAGTTTTTATGATAATTTCCTAGAGATGGGATTTGATTTGAGTAAGGTGATGTTTGTCGCAACTTGTAACAGTTTACAGACGATACAACCAGCCTTGCGCGATCGTATGGAAATCATCAATGTGACTGGTTATACTATTGAGGAAAAAGTTGAGATAGGAAAGAAACACCTATTACCTAAACAACTTAAGGAACACGGACTTGATAATTCACACCTTAAAATAGGGAAGAAGCAAATTGAAAAAATAGTTGAAGGCTACACTCGCGAGAGTGGCGTACGTACGCTAGACAAGCAAATGGCCCAAATGGTGCGCTATGCAGCCAAGAGTATTGCCATGGAAGAAGAATATGATCTCAAAGTCACTAACGAGACAGTTGTCGAAGTATTGGGATCGCCTAAAATGCAGCGTGATAAGTATGAGAATAATGAGGTTGCTGGTGTAGTAACTGGACTTGCCTGGACGAGAGTAGGTGGTGATATTCTTTTTATTGAATCCATCCTTAGTAAAGGAAAAGGACAGCTTTCCATCACAGGAAACTTAGGTAAAGTGATGAAAGAAAGTGCAACCATCGCTATGGAATACATCAAATCCAATGCAGATGTGTTGGGTATTGATCCAGAGATTTTTGGTAAGTACAATGTGCACGTTCACGTACCAGAAGGAGCAACGCCTAAAGATGGTCCTAGCGCAGGTATCACGATGCTGACTTCGCTAGTATCGCTATTTACTCAGCGCAAGGTCAAGAAAAGCATTGCTATGACTGGTGAAATCACACTACGCGGTAAAGTCCTACCAGTAGGCGGAATCAAAGAAAAGATTCTAGCTGCAAAACGTGCACGAATCAAAGAAATCTTGCTCTGCGAGCAAAACCGCCGCGATATTGAAGAGATCAAACCAGAATACCTCAAAGGCTTGACGTTTCATTATGTAAGCGATATGAGCAATGTTTTGGAATTGGCATTAACTAAGCAGAAAGTTAAGAATGCTAAGAAATTGTAGGTATTAATTTATTTGAAAGACGAAGCCTAGCATTATTGCTGGGCTTTCTTATTTCATGATTTTGCTTCAGTTTCATTTGTGGTACGTATTAACATGTCCTTGTTGTCAAGCCTTTGGTGGTTTTTGCTAGCCATAAATTAATTATCAGGGCATAAATAATTTGAGGTCATTTAAAGCAGTACTTTTGCACGCTCAAAAATAGGCGTGATGAAACGAATCAATCAGTACAAAAAAATGTTCCATGTAGAAGGAAACATTGACCTCAAGGAACTTAAAAAGTCCTATCGCAATCTTGTGAAGGAATGGCATCCAGATAAGTTTCAAGACGGAGACAATAAAAAAGACGAGGCAGAAGTCATGAGCCGCCAAATCATTGACGGCTATCATTTTCTAGTAAGTATTGCACCAGAAACTAAGGAAGCTAACCTCGATGCATACAAGCAGACAACTACTAATTCTGGAATTGAAGACTTTGATCACAAAGGTCAAGTTCTAGAAATCACTTTTCTTGATGGCAGTACTTATGAATACTTTGGTGTGCAAAAAAACATTTTCCAAAAATTAATCAACGCACCTAACCGCTATAGATATGCTAAGCGTAACATTTTCAATAACTATCTATATCGCAAGAGTAAAAAAGATAAAGAAATGGCATAAGGTCGATGGATAGGCGTAAAAGCTTCCTCATTTAAGGAAGTTTTTTAATGAATAGTATCTACCAGCTTTGTAAGGTTTTATTTATAATCGTGCACCACCATATTTGGAAACCCCATAAGCCCACCAAATCAACAATGGGTGAATAACAATAAGACGTGCCCAACCAATCCACGGATCAAGACATAAATCGCCAGCGCAACTATCGTTCATAATGAAGTAAATATGCGAGATGGTAAAAGCGAGCAGCATGGCTACTGCTAGTAAGCCAGCTGTTTTTCTGGTGCGATTGAATATAACGAGAATGGCCACCAACAGCTCAGTAGCGCCAGCGAGGTAATTAATGATGGCTGGATCACCTAACCAATCTGGAATTACCGGAAAATAGACTTCAGGATTTACAAAATGGACGACTCCTGCGACACCATAAAAGATAATGAATGCGAAGACCGAGACTTTACTCCAGTTCATTAATATTTTGTTTCTGGATGTATTTGATTAGATAATCAAAATCTGGATTGCTCTGTATCAACGTGTCATTTTGAACTTTTATGGTTTCACAATACTGGGTATCCTCGTACCACAAATATGAATAGCCTTGTGCATTGGTTTTACCATTGCAGGAATAGCTCAAAGTATAAGTTTTGAATTCTGGCTCTTCCGCAAGTCCTTCTGAGATAAGCTTTGCGCTGTTTTCTTTAAAAATAAAAGTACTGTATGGATAATCAATGCGTGTCCAGGTACCTTGTAATTGATCTTCTAGCCGACCAATCTTTTCTTCGTAACGTTCCTTATTTTCTTTTTTCGTAGAATTCTCAACGTCCTGAACCTCTATAAACTCTTGATCCGCTTTATCTCTTTTATTTTTATCGTCACAGGAAATGATCAATACTGATGATACAAACAAAATAAACAGACCAACCTTTTTCATAAGACCTATTATTGAGCAGACAGCATCGCGTCAATATTTATGTAAAAGAAAAGTCCGATTACAAGAACAAATCCAATCATGATACACGCATAGGATATCTCGATATACTTAAATGATTGCTTGATGCGGTGTTCAAAAGAGAACATAGCTCGTACCTGGTTACCTACCTGCAAATCTTGACGTTCGAACAGCTCGTCATAGGCTTGTTCATATTCTTCCAAGGTTTTATTGTCGTTCATACCTACGGTGAATAAGTTAGAACTAAGCGATGGGTATTTCTTTTTCACTTTCTCTCGATAGTTAAGAGCTAGTGAGTATATGTGCGGTCTGGATGCATTAATGGCAAACAGGAGCGAGAAAAAACAAAACAGCACTAATGTCAATCCCATAGCTCTGCCATATGGCATCTCACGTATTTGCTGAAAGAAAATGATGATCGCAGAAATAATTGTCGCATTAATCCTAATCATAATCGCAGCCTTGCGGTCAATCATATTAAAACTGTTTACGTACAGCTTGTTTTGATTGCGCAAATAAGAATGAAAGGCGCGATTAAATTCCTTCTTTTTGTCTTTATTTTCCTTAGGTAATTCTTCAATCATAGCATTTCAAAAATACTCTATTGTTTCTATAATTCTTACGAGAACTTAGATTTCCATATTATGGGATCAAAAGGTTACAGATACGTTTGAAGATTGGGTAATTTGTTTCCTGCAAATATGCTCAGCTTTAATGGGATCATCTAGGTTTTCTAAATACAATTGGTCTGGTTTTACGACCGTTTGCTTATTAGATTTTTTAGTTGTTCCAGTACGTAGATCAATTATAAGACTGCCACGACCTTTATAATTTAATACCTCAATAGTTCCCGTAAAGGCAGACCATTCATAACTTTTATAGTTCGAAGAACCGTAACTAATCAATCTGGTATCCGTAGCAATGAAACCACCACCAGGTTTGAATAAGGTCCACAGAGTATAGCCTATTAATGATAAACCCACGATAACAAATAGCCCAATAAATAAGGCTGGAAAGAGCAGTGGTTCCCAGTCGTCAAGACTACCTGTAACGGGAACATCGTTCTGGGTAAAAGACACTTTTCCTTCTGTGATTAAAGGCCCGAAGAACATAGTGGCTATGACACCAACAAATAAATTCCAAAATAACGCAAACCCCATAAGTTTGTAAGATTTGCGTCTAGGATAAAACCATCGATTTTTAGTTTTAAATAAAACTTCTTCTTTATCAATTACTTGATAGATGTGTGATGGTATGTTGCCAGCAAAATTCATTTATTTATCCGCTAACCATACACGAGCATTCACAAATGCTGCCAACCATGGTGTAACTTCATCTTCTCTGTGATCGTCTGGATAAAACGCCCAATTCCATGTAAAAGTAGATCTTTCTAAATGTGGCATCATCACCAAGTGACGGCCATCATCGCTGTTCAGCATTGCAGCATTATAGGCAGACCCATTAGGATTAGCTGGATAGCTATTATATGCATAGGTCGCAGGAATGTTGTAAGCATTTCGCTCTTTAGGTAAGTGAAATTTACCTTCACCGTGCGCCGCCCATATTCCTAATTTGCTACCGGCTAGACTTTTGAGCATAATAGAATTGTTTTCTACGATTTCTACACTGGTGAAACTACATTCAAATTTACCAGAATCGTTATGTAGCATTTTAGGCTTGTCATCATGATCTGGATTGATCAAACCTAACTCCACAAATAGTTGGCATCCATTACAAACGCCCAGGCTCATCGTGTCTTCACGAGCAAAGAAATTCGTCAGCGCCTTATTCGCCTTGTCATTGTATTTGAATGCACCAGCCCAACCTTTGGCACTTCCCAAAACATCACTATTTGAAAATCCACCAACAGCTGCTATGAACTGAACCTCTTCCAGCGTTTCTCTACCAGTTATCAAATCTGTCATGTGAACGTCCAGTACTTCAAAACCTGCTAGATATAAGGCTCTTGCCATTTCCCGCTCACTATTACTTCCTTTTTCACGTATGATGGCTGCCTTAATTTTCTTCTTAGGCAATTCAGGTAATTTCCCAGTGTGCTGCTCAGGGAATTTGAATTTTAGCGGTTGGTTTTTATAGTTCTCAAAGCGCTCATCGGCTTTTTGTTCACCTGATTGATGAGCATCGAGTAGGTGCGAGGTCTCATACCATTGATCGCGATACTTCGCCACATCTAATTCTAGATCGTTAATGACAACTTGACCAGTGGTAGTAGCATGTCCAATGTGATAAAACGGTATTCCAGTATCAGATAGTTCTTTCTCGATACTGCGATCGGCGGTTTGCAGGATGATTCCAGCATTTTCTGCAAAAAGGATCTTGATAATATCACCACCCAATTCGGCGAGATCCAATTGCATTCCTACATTGCTAGATGGGAAACACATTTCTAATAAGCTAGTGATCAAACCACCGCTTGCAACGTCGTGTCCTGCTAGCACACCACCTTTTTTAATGTGTTGTTGTATGGTTGTCCACGCTTTCGCGAAAGCGGAACTATCAACAATCGTAGGCACTTCTTGACCAACAGCACCACGAGTTTGACCAAAACTAGAACCACCTAATTTATGAGCATCACCACTCATATTGATGTAGTAAACAGGTGCGTCCTCTATGGGTTGCAACACAGGTTCAACGACTTGAGTAATGGCGTCGCAACTACCTACCGCAGTGATGATAACGGTTCCAGGCGAGAGTACTTCCTTATCTGGATACTTTTGCTTCATGCTCAGGCTATCCTTACCGGTGGGAATGTTGATACCCAACTCAATGGCAAAGTTGCTAACTGCCTCAACAGCGGCATATAATCTAGCGTCCTCGCCAGGATTGTTACATGGCCACATCCAGTTGGCGCTCAGGCTAACTCCAGCCAGGCCTTTTTCCATCGGTGCAAAAACAAGGTTCGTCAATGCCTCGGCAATACTGTTTCTGGCGCCAGCTACTGGATCAATCAATCCGCTGATTGGGCTGTGACCTAAAGTCGTGGCAATGCCGTTGACTCCATTATAATCCATGGCCATAACGCCTACATTATTGAGAGGTAATTGTAGCTCACCGCAAGTTTGTTGCTTGGCAACTCTACCACTTACACAACGATCTACTTTGTTGGTTAGCCAGTCTTTACATGCTACAGCCTCAAGTTTTAGTACATCTGTAATGTAGCTGGTAATTTCTTGTTGCTTATACTCGATTTCTTGATACTTACGATCAACGGTTTCATCCTTCATGATGGTTTTAGGACTGGAACCAAACATATCTTCCAGCGCGAGATCCATCGGGCTGCGACCATCCTTTTCACTAAAAACGAACTTATTATCACCAGTCACTTTTCCAACCTTATAGAATGGTGCTCGTTCTCGTTGTGCAATGCGCTCTAAATGCGCTGTATCCTTAGAATCCATGACTAGACCCATACGTTCTTGGGACTCATTACCTATCAATTCCTTGCGCGATAGAGTAGGATCACCTACTGGCAATGCGTCTACATCGATCGTACCACCAGTTTCCTCAACCAACTCTGATAAACAATTAAGATGTCCACCAGCACCGTGGTCGTGAATGGATTTGATGAGATTATTATCACTTTCTACCATGGCACGCACAGCATTTGCTGCACGTTTTTGCATTTCTGGATTGGATCGTTGTACCGCGTTGAGTTCAATGCCGCTATCCATGGCGCCAGTATCTGCACTGCTTACCGCAGCGCCGCCCATTCCTATACGGTAGTTGTCGCCACCCATGACGACGATATCATCGCCTGGTGCCGGCGTGATTTTAAGTGCCTGTGAATGTTTACCATAACCAACGCCACCAGCTTGCATGATGACTTTATCATAGCCTAGATTTTGTCCAGCTTCCTGATGCTCAAACGTCAGTACCGAACCAGCGATGAGCGGCTGGCCAAATTTGTTGCCAAAATCACTGGCACCATTAGATGCCTTGATTAAAATATCCAGCGGTGTTTGATACAACCAGTCACGCGCTTCAAAATTTTGTTCCCACGGCCTGTCTTGCGCCAGTCGTGAATAGCTGGTCATGTAAACGGCTGTTCCTGCGAGTGGTAGCGAACCTTGACCACCAGCAAGTCTATCGCGTATCTCACCACCAGAACCAGTTGCCGCGCCATTGAATGGCTCAACGGTCGTTGGGAAATTATGCGTTTCGGCTTTTAAAGAGATGACACTATCAAACAAACTGGTTTGATAAACATCAGGCTTGTCGGCGGTTGCAGGTGCAAACTGTTCTGCTTGCGGTCCTTTTATAAAAGCCACATTGTCTGAATAGGCACTGATAATCTCGTTAGGATTTTCCTTGCTGGTCTTTTTTATAAGTTGAAATAGAGAGCTGTTCTTTTCCTCACCATCGATGATAAATGTGCCGTTGAATATCTTGTGACGGCAGTGCTCACTATTTACTTGCGAGAACCCAAAAACTTCAGAATCAGTTAGTGGTCGTTCCAGTTTTTTTGATAAGCCCATTAGGTAATCGATCTCATCGTCACTTAGTGATAAGCCTTCCTGCATGTTGTATGCAGCAATGTCTTCAATTTCTTGAACGCCAGCGGCCTCAACATCGATTGTAAAACGATCCTGATCTAATTGATCACATTTCATCAATAGCATCTTGTCATAGTCACTATCTGCGGTACAAGCGTTGAATTGTTCAATACGCTTGATACCGTCAATTTGCATGTTCTGGGTGATTTCCACAGCATTCGTTGACCATGGTGTAATAGTCGTGGCACGAGGTCCAGTGAAATATCCTGGAATAGATTTAGCCTCTATTTTTGGCATGTTGCCAAAAAGCCACTGCAACTTTTTGTCATCTTCATCACTCAGTTCTTGTGTAGTTTGAACGGCATAAACTAGGGTAGATGGGTCGCCATAAAAGTGGATCA
The DNA here is from genome assembly GCF_003966335.1 of Nonlabens ponticola. Classification (NCBI taxonomy): domain Bacteria; kingdom Pseudomonadati; phylum Bacteroidota; class Flavobacteriia; order Flavobacteriales; family Flavobacteriaceae; genus Nonlabens; species Nonlabens ponticola. The sequence continues at coordinate 1,920,274 of NZ_CP034549.1, forward strand.
TGAGGTGCTATTTTTGGATCACACAAAGATACTTTTTTATGAGTAGATTGATGGTTGTTACGCTTTCGCGAAAGCGGAATTATAACCACCTTTTTAACACTGAAATGACTAGTTATAAATTCAATTTCATGCGATACATGCCACGATATGTTGATCGCATGCTAGGGCTATCGAGAACAAAAGCGTGATCAATTTCAAAACCAACTTTTTTATAAAACTGAATCGCTTGTTGCTGACTGTCCATCGATTCTAACCATATGCAATCAAAATTTTGCTTTCTAGCGTAAGCTATTAGCCAGCTAATAAGCTCTTTGCCTATGCCCAAACCATGAACTGCTGGATCAAGGTATAAGCGAAGTAGTTTGATGGCTTTTGTATTTTTTATTGACGGCATCACAGCTTCTATAAACCTGAATATTCCAACAATTTGCTTGTTAAAATTGACGAAGTAGTAAACGGCGTTTGAGTCTGCTAGATCTGTTTTAAGTTGCTCTTCATTATACTGTGAATATACATACTCGCTACCATCATCAAACCATAGATGCTGGTAAACGGGTCGATAAATACGCATCATGAGATCGAGAAGTTGTTCATGATCCTTATGAAAAATACGCTCAAGTTGTAGGTTTTGGTAAATAATTATCGAGTCCTTCAACTTACCTCACGCTATAAATTTGAACTTTATTTTGACGGTTAAGCGGCAACACCATCAATTGTTTATCCTGAATGTATAGAATATCACCAACGCTAAATTCTGAAGTGAAAAAATCTTCAAAGCCACCATCTTTTGAAGCTTTGTGAATGGTGCCGGCACTCCAATCTGATATAAGAAAATGGCTCTCATCAAACAGCTGCACACCGTCTAGATTACCTTGCGGTGATGCGGTAATATTGGTAACTTTCTTTGAATAAGGATCAACTTTTAAAAATCTACCAGAAGATTTTTCACCTTCAACTTTTGACGGCAAACCCCATGCAGCCACATATAATTGATTATTGACAGCTAAGAGTCCATTAGGATTTTCTAGCAATGGCGAGGTCATCCATCGCGCATAAACGCGGTTAGGAGATAACCTATAAATAGATGATGATCGCATATCAGATACGTACACGTTGCCTTGATCATCTACTGCCACATCATTTAGGAACTGTTCATCACCTAGACTATATTCTTGTTTGATTTTACCTGATTTACGATCAATCGCGACAAGTTTTGTGACATCTGAAACATAGATTGCGTCATTTTTGATGGCAATCCCTTTTGGATTATCTAGACCAGTGGTAAATGTTAGATCGAGTACATTGCCTTGAAGATCAAGTGTTGCAATACTGCCGTCACCAGGTTCTTGCTCACCTTGAACAGACACGTAAAGCCGATCGTATATAGGATCATAAAAGACAGATTCTGCATGTGCGAGATTAGGCGTTTCAGATAAAAGCGTGATGACTGGTGGCGTCGATATGGACAACCGCTTTTCATTAGTTTCTTGAACTTTTGAATTTTGCGTGTTTTGAGTTTTGCAGGAAACAATCGCTAGAAATATCAAGGCGAGAGAAATAGTCTTCATCGTGTTTTATTTGAGATTTAAAAGTACGGTTTCTGTAATTGTGAGCATGATGGATTCTTGCGACATGAGATTGGTGTGTTAGCTTTCGCAAAAGCGTAACCGCAATCAATCGTTAAGCTTATTTAAAGGACGAGTCATTAATCATTGAGATCTCGTAAATTTTGGAAAAACATAATCAATGAAAGCAGCAAGATTTATGGAACAAGGTGGCGATCTACAGATCGTAGATGTGCCAAAACCAAGTCCAGAAAAAAACGAAATACTTATTAAAGTACAAGCCTGTGGAATATGCCACAGCGATAATTTTGTCAAGCAAGGTGCCATGGGCAACGAGTTCCCGCGCACGCCAGGACATGAAGTTGTGGGAATAATTGAAGAGGTAGGCAGTGATTTAACCAGTCTAGAAAAAGGCCAGCGCGTGGGAATAGGATGGCATGGCGGTCATTGTTTTACTTGTGATCCTTGTAGACGCGGTAAATTTATCAATTGTGAGAATGCAAAAATCTCTGGGATATCCTATGATGGCGGCTATGCAGAATATATGACCGCTCCATACGAGGCAGCAGCCATCGTTCCTGAGGATCTAAAGAGTACAGAAGCAGCGCCATTACTTTGTGCAGGAATCACCGTTTTTAATGGTATGCGCAATGCAGGATTGAGAGCTGGCGACACTGTTGCCGTTCAAGGAATAGGTGGTCTAGGTCACCTTGCCATTCAGTATGCTAATAAAATGGGAATGAAAACCATCGCGCTGAGTACGACCGAGGATAAAAAGGATCTCGCCATGAAACTAGGCGCACATCACTTTATCGCCACTGATGATGTGGATGCGGTAGAAAAACTACAGGAATTAGGTGGCGCAGATCTCATCGTTGCCACCGCGCCTCATGCAGATGCCATATCGAGTGTCATTGATGGTCTAGGTATTGACGGTACGATGCTGTTAATCGCTGCGGCTGGTGATGATATAAAGGTGTCGCCATTGCAGTTATTACAAGCTCGTAAGAGCCTCAAAGGCTGGCCAAGTGGTGTCGCGCCTGATAGTGAAGACACGCTCAATTTTAGCGCACGTACTGGTGCGTTACCAATGATTGAGGAATTTAAACTTGACGATGCTCATAAAGCCTTTGAAAAGATGATGAGTAATGAAACCAGATTTAGAGCAGTTTTAAATATGGAAATGTAGAGTTCTTGAGTTAGTGAAAATGAAAAACGCCCAGTGATTAAAATCATTGGGCGTTTTAGTGTATTATGAAATCGCTACTATGCTATTCAACAACCACCTTAAAGCTGCGTACTGCATCTGCAAATTCAATTTTAACAATGTATATTCCAGCTTTTTCTACAATAAAGCTGTCGCCTAAGACTCTTTCTTTTTTGATCTGGCGTCCTGCAAGGTCATAAACTGTCACGGTTGGTTGTTGTATATCACCCTTGATGAAGAACAAACCAGTGCTTGAAGGATTAGGGTAGAGTAGTAGGTTGGCTAATACTTCATCACCAACGCTAGCAGTAGTTCCAAAAGTATGAGAGCCTAGATCATCAAACGTATTTATTGGGAATTCATTCCATTCCGCAGCTAGATTAAAAGAAACTGTTGGTCCTGTAACTTCTGGCTTGCGTACTAAGGTCACGTTTTGCGCAAAATCTGCACCACCGCCACCAAAGTTTCCTACTATGTCGATCAACTCATCATTTTTGAACAAGCCGACTGGATCATTACCATTAAAGTCTAATGCCGTGCCGCTGTTGACAAGAACATCTGCCTCATCAGTTATTTCAGAATCCGCACCACTGTTGGCAATAACAAACACCTCACCATCAGCCAATGTGCCTGTTAGAGGCGTGTCGCTAGACCAATTGCCACCACCATTGGTATCACGTTGCAAACTGTAATTTGATAGATCCACAGCTTCACCAGTGAAGTTGGCAATCTCAATCGCTTTATTTACACCACTGCCTTCAATGTATTCTGATATAAATAGTTCGGAGGACTCGGTAGAACCATCGCGTGCCTCTAGACTAACGACCGTTCTATCATCTGGAAACTCGTCATTATCAGTATCTACGTTAGTATCATCATCCGGATCATCACTGATAGCCGTTACAATTTCTCCATCTAAGGTTTCCTCGCTATTTCCGGTCGCCGTTACCTGATTGCTTACACAGTTACACTCGCTATCAATGTCTTCTTGTGTAATAGAGTAGCGCAATATACCAGATGGAATCTCAGACGACAAGCCAGGAGCAAGACTTTCTAGGTTTTTAGGTTCTTCAAAGATACCTTTCTCTGCACCTACTGAAATTTGCCACACGGTACTGGTACCACGATTTGTAATTGTGTAGGTGTATTGTATTTCATCACCTACATTCACTTCATCATCATTATTCAAGTCTACATAAGTTCCTGATAATGTAACAGCGAGAATATTCGTCTCTTCTGGAGTTCCCCAAATTTGATTCACGTATTGTGGTACATCTATGAAAGGATTGCGATTATTTTGATGTTCAAAAATCTCGTTGTTTCTATCAATCTCACGATCACTTACTGGATCTTCTGCATGCCATTTAAGTAGCAAATTAATGTACCAATCCTCATAAAATTGCCCTCTAGATCCATCACGTGGATCACGATCTACATTGGGACTATCCCAAGAACTATCGTCAAATCGATCTTGGTATCTTGTAGCAAAGTATAATAATGATCTAGCTACATCACCTTTAAATTCATCGATGGGTTCAAAAGCGGTACCGCTATATCCATCGACACTTGATGGACCACGCTTACTACCATTGCTAGAAGTATATTCTGGATTATTTACCTCACTAAAAGGCCAGCTACCGCGCGCACCGTTAACCGATCCATCGGTAGGCACTACGTGGTGAGCATCGCTGCGCATAGGCTCTTGACTATTGAATCGTCCTTGAGGAAAAATGTGCTCGCGATTATAGCAGGTACCTTCTGCGCCTACATTACCACAGTTTTCTGAAAACTCATAATTATAAGGGTCTGGACCATCCGGATTTTCAGAATAGATATCAAGGATAGTATTGGTTTGTGTACCACCATCATAAAACTCGTCATTATCGCTTGTCTGATATAAAGTAAGCAGCGCATTATAGCTGCGACCATTGTATCCATCGCTTATGATTTGAGATAATGCGGTTTTAAGTTCAAAGCCATCAAGACCTTGGGCGTCGTCGTAATAACCAGCTGGTGGTTGGGCCGTTGCCAGTGCGGCTAACAGCAGGAAGAATAAGGTAACATTTTTCATAATAGCAATTTTAATTTTTCAATAGTCTGGCCATATAAAAGCCATCAAATCCATCTTTATGTGCAAGTAGCGATTGCGATTCTTGCAGCGTAAAAGTCGATCCAGCTTCAGATTTTAAAAAGGCTTCTACTTGTCCTTCATTTTCTGATGGTAAGATAGAGCAGGTCGCATATACCATACTTCCGCCTGACTTTACAACACGGCTGTAAGATTGCAATATTTCCTGTTGTGTAGTCTTAATTTCTTCTATAAATTCTGGCTGCAATTTCCATTTTGCATCTGGATTACGTCTCAACACGCCTATACCACTACACGGTGCGTCTATTAATAAACGATCCATCTTGCCATCCAGTTTTTTTATGACTTTAGTACTATCGATATGTCTGGATTCAATATTGTGAGCGCCCGCGCGTCTAGCGCGTCTTTTAAGCTCATGCAACTTATTTTTATAAATATCTGTCGCAATAATTTGACCTTTGTTTTCCATAATGGCGGCGAGATGCAATGTCTTGCCACCAGCTCCAGCGCAAGAATCCATCACACGCAATCCTGAATCTACTCGTAGATAAGGTGCAATGGTTTGAGAACCAGCATCTTGTACTTCAAATAACCCATCCTGGAATAATTGTGTTTGGAACACGTTGGCGCGTTCTTCTAAGATCAAGGCATCAGGAAATCTATCATCAGTTGTAGTTGCAATCTCAAGGGCTTGTAATTTTTCTTTCAATGTTTTGCGATCTGTCTTGAGCGTGTTGGTGCGTAGGACAACGTCTGCTTGTTTGTTTAGAGCAGCAAGCTCTGCCGTCCATAATTCTTCTCCCAATTCTGCCACGCATAGTTCATCCATCCAGTCTGGAATGCTTTCGCGGTATTTGCGAATTGATGATAACTCGTCAAACCTGCCCTTGATGCGACGCACAGGCGTGTTATAATATTCTTCCCATGCTGGGATTTCATATCCTTTAAGTACGATCCACACTGCGGTCATGCGCCATAGATCTGCCGGCTTGAAAGGTTCCTTGACGCTGGCGATTTCAGCATACAAGCGCTTGTACCTAACTATATCATAGGTAGTTTCTGCAATGAAGCCACGATCTCGCGAGCCCCAACGAGTGTCTCTTTTTAGGATTTTCTGGATCGCTTGATCTGCATATTTCCCATCATTAAATATCTGGTGAAGTGCATCTACGGTTGCCTGTAGCAAGTTGTGGTGAAATCTCATTTTGCAAAAATAAGGCGTTAAACTGCGAGAAGATATAGTTGCGATGGTTATTTGTTAAGATGTTGTTGGTTAATTACGCTTTCGCGAAAGCATAATTATCACCATTTTTACCACAAAAATTACAGTTATGCGGTACTTACTACCCTTATTGCTATTGTGCCTTGTGTCCTGCCGAAAAAACATGGCAGAAGATATCATGGATCGCAGTATGCAGGCTTCTATGGAGATCAAGACAATTTCTCAAGACTCGATTAGTGTGCGCGCACTGCAACATGCTGATGATACTTTCTGGTTTGCAGGTAGTAATGGGACTTACGGGATGATTAATGACACGACTTACATCGTGGAAAGTGGACTGGTTAATTATAACGGTAATAGCAATCTTGAATTTAGATCTATCGCTAGTACTGAAAATTATACCTACATGTTAACGGCTGGATCGCCAGCACTTATCTATAAAATTGATAAGCAGGATAAGTCTGCCACTCTAGTATATAAAGAAGAAGGTGAGAAAGTGTTTTATGATAGTATGAAATTCTGGTTTGATCGTGAAGGTATCGCCATGGGTGATCCTCAAGATGGTTGTTTGACCATCTTACGCACTTTTAATGCAGGTCAGGATTGGATCAAAGTTCCTTGTAGTGACTTGCCTGCAATTGTTGAAGGTGAAGCAGCTTTTGCAGCTAGTAATTCCAATATATCGATTTATAGAGACCACGTATGGATTGTAAGCGGTGGCGCGGCGGCACGAGTTTATCATAGCGCAGATCGCGGCGAGACGTGGACAGTCACAGACTCACCAATTAAGAGTGGTGGCGAGATGACAGGAATTTATGCTGTTGATTTTTATGATGAAAATACTGGTGTCATCATAGGCGGCGATTGGAATGATAAAGACAGTAGCGATGCTAATAAGGCAATCACTCATGATGGTGGTAAAACCTGGTCATTACTTAACGATAGTGATGGTCCAGGATATTGCAGCGACATTACTTTTATTCCTGATACTGCTGGTCAAGAATTGCTAGCAGTAGGAAGTCCTGGTATCTGGTGGAGCGGCAATCAAGGTGATGACTGGATCAAATTGTCAGACCAAGGATTCTATACCGTAGCTTTTGAAAACAAACAGAAAGGTGTTCTCGCTGGAGCTAACCATATAGCCAAATTTGATATTGATCGCTATTGGGAAAAATAGTAATCGATGAACGGCAAGCGTCAACTCGCAGAAAAACAATTAGTTAACGTTTTAACCATCTTTAATTAGCTACTTTAATCGATGTAGACACGTAGTTGATCTATATTTGAACAGGTTTAAGTAGTTAGCAAACAGTTTTATTTTTGATTAAGAATAAAATAAAAGCGGTGGAGACCGCTAGTTTCATGATAAGAAAAGAGAGAAGCAATTCTCTCTTTTTTTATGCCGTCAACTCAATTGTTTACTGAATTTAATATCTCGCTAACCGCAGCCTTGTAAGCGCGCGGATTATTAGCCTTCTTTATTTTCTTGAATGTCTTTTGTGGATTATCAAACTGCTGTGCAAAATAATTCCAGAATCCCTGCATCTTCATCTTGATAGGAGTAGGCCCTTGAAGAAAGGCATCATATTGCTCATAAATTGTGTCGTGAAATTCACTGAAGCGTGACCAACGATCTGCAGGATAGTTGTTGAGGTCGTTTTTAATCATGTTAGGCAACCATGGGTCTGCAATGAGGCCGCGACCAATCATCCAATGGTTTACTGCAGGAAACCTCTCTTGACGTTGCTTAAATACTTCAACACTGGTAATATCACCATTATAGTATAAGGTATGCGGCGCAGCATCAAGACATGCTTGAAAAGCATCCAGATGCACGCCACCTTTATAGAGTTGTTTACCTGTGCGCGCATGGATGGCAATACTCTTGAGCGGATATTTCTCTAGTGTTTCAAAACTCTCAAGAATCTCACCCGTGTGTTCATAGCCCAATCTCATTTTCATGGATATCTTGATGTCAACTTCTTGATGTACTCGATCAAGTATGGCGTCAATTTGATCGATGTTTGCTATCAAGCCGCTTCCCATTCCACGTTTAGTAACCATAGGATAAGGACAACCTAAGTTCCAGTTGAGCTCGTCATAGCCTAGGTCTTTCACATAGTTAGCAGCGAGCTGGAACTCATCAACGCTAGCCGTCATTACCTGTGGTATTAGGATAGGAACCTCATTATTATCTGGATTTAGATCACGCTGGTAGGAAGATTTGATTTCTGGTTTACCGTTGAATCTTATATATGGGGCGTAGAAAACATCAATACCTCCAAAATACTTGTGCAACGCATTACGAAATCTAAAGTCTGTAAAACCTTGAAGAGGTGATGAAAGAAGGGTGAACGGCTGTGGCATTAATTCGTTTTATAGACCCTAGTTAAATCAAGCATGTTCACGCCATTGGTTTGAAGACCGTGAATTTTCTTACTGATAAAACGCACACTTTGATCATAGTATAATGGCAAGATGGCTGCCTGATCGATGATTAAAGAATCCATCTTGCGATATAGATCGAGTCTTAACTCATCATCAGTAGTAAGTAATGATTTCTCATACCATTCATCATACGCATCGCTAGAGAAGTGCGTATAATTAGGCCCGTTGGGCGCAAAGTTTCCAGAGTAAAACAGCGCTAGATAGTTTTGGGCATCTGGATAATCCGCAATCCAGCTGGATCTAAATATATCTAATTGGCCAGCGCTGCGCGCCTGCCTCAAAGTTGATGGCGGCATGACCTCTAAATTTACCGTGATACCTATATTCTTTAATTCTCGTTGAATAAATTCGCACAGATCTAGATAGTTGGCATTAGTACTAATGGTTATCGACGGCTCGTTATCACCCGTTTCTTGCATGTACTCTGCGACTAATTGAGTCGCTGCTTTCGGGTCATACTTAAAACCTTCTATCTCGCCGCCAGCAGGCAGTCCAGCTGGTATGAATCCATGAATAGCTGGCGTACCTATATTATTACGCAGGTATTGAATCATCTTCTCTCGATCAAATCCTAGATTGATAGCACGTCTCAGCTTTAGGCTTTGCAATTCTGGAACCTTGTTGTCCAGTTTTATTCCTAAATATTCTGTGTTGAGAAAAGGTGCTTTTACCATGTTTACGCTGCTGGTATAAGCAGGTTTTAGCTCACCTGTGCTGGTTAATAATTCATCCTTATAACTAGGATCAATGGCGTTGACAAAATCTAGATTGCCTTGAGCGAACTCAAGAAATTCAGATTGTTTATCGCTTTTAAAACTTATGGCAACTGCCTCTAGATAGGGTAGTTGTGCGCCAGCACTATCAGTCTCATGGTAACGATCATTGCGTCGCAGTACCAATTTGATGTTTTCTTCCCATCGTTTCTTGTAAAATGGTCCTGTTCCTACCGGGTTGTCTCGCAGTTCATGATCAGGCAGCAATCTGCTAGACTCGGGAACTATGGAGCAAAATTTCATCGATAGCAATCCTAAAAACGCTGGAAACGGCTGTTTCAACTTGATTTCAACAACCTTATCATTAACAGCTTTTATGCTATCTACCTCGCTCAATACCCAGAAACCTGGTGAGGCAACGGCTGGATCTCGCAGTCTTTCTAGAGAATATTTGACATCCGCAGCGGTTACTTTGTAGGGTTGTGGTTGTGATTTTTCCGCTTTCGCGAAAGCGGAATCATTATAAAACTCTATACCATCCTTGAGAGTAAAGCGGTAGGTCAATCCATCGTCGCTGATCGTCCATGATGCCGCTAGGTCAGGAACTACCTTCAAATCTTGATCTAATTTGACCAGTCCATTGTAAAGCAGGTTGCAAGCCCAAATGTTGCGCTGATCCTTGGCAAATGCTGGGTCGAGGCTGGTAATATTAGCATGCTCGTTGTATCTAAAAACTGTACTGTCATCGATATCGCTGGACCGATCATTACAACTAGCAATCAATGTGGCGAGAATTATAAAAAGGATACCATTTTTCACGTCTCAAAGATAGCAGAGTTTGCGCTGTTGTTGGGTTTTAAAAGCTGTAGTTGTTTTATTTTTGCAGCGCATAAACTGTTATGATACAAACTGCACAGGATAAAAAATCAGTCGCCTTTTACACGCTGGGTTGTAAGCTCAACTTTAGCGAGACTTCTACTATTGCTCGTGATTTTGATAAGCACGGTTATGAAAAAAAAGAGTTTGACGAGCCTGCAGATATTTATGTCATCAATACATGCAGCGTTACAGAGAATGCTGACAAGCGTTTCAAGTCCATCGTCAAGCGTGCCCAAAAGCAAAATGCTGATGCCTTTACTATTGCAGTAGGTTGTTACGCACAACTCAAACCAGAAGAACTGGCTGCTGTAGATGGAGTTGATCTTGTGCTGGGCGCGACTGAAAAATTCAAGATTACCGATTACATTAATCAGCTTTCTAAGGATGAGCCAGCGCAGATTCATTCTTGTGAAATCGATGAGGCAGATTTTTATGTGGGCTCCTATAGTATAGGTGATCGCACGCGTGCTTTTTTAAAGGTTCAGGATGGCTGTGATTATAAATGCACCTATTGTACTATACCACTAGCACGTGGAATATCGCGCAGTGACACCATGGAAAATGTCCTGCAAAACGCAAGCGATATTGCCGCCCAAGATATCAAGGAGATCGTACTTACAGGTGTGAACATAGGTGATTATGGCAAGGGTGAGTTTGGTAACAAAAAGCACGAGCACACTTTTCTTGATCTCGTCACACAATTGGATCAAGTTGAAGGCATTGAGCGATTGCGTATATCGTCTATCGAGCCCAATTTGCTTAAGAACGAGACGATAGAATTAGTTGCAAGATCAAGAGCTTTTGTGCCGCACTTTCACATACCACTGCAATCGGGAAATAACGAATTGCTGGGCAAGATGAAGCGTCGTTACAGACGTGAATTGTACGTTGATCGTGTTGCTAAAATTAAAGAAGTGATGCCTGATTGTTGCATAGGTGTTGATGTGATAGTTGGTTTTCCAGGCGAGAGCGATGATCACTTTCTAGACACTTACAACTTCTTAAGTGAGTTGGATATTTCCTATTTACATGTTTTCACGTACTCAGAACGTGAGAATACCGAGGCTGCTGTGATGAAAGATGTGGTGCCCATAAGTGTACGTAAAAAACGTTCCAAAATGTTGCGTGGACTGTCTGTCAAAAAACGCCGTGCATTTTATGAGAGCCAATTGGGCAAATCAAAAACCGTCCTCTGGGAAGCAGAAAACAAGGAGGGCTTCATCCATGGATTTACCGAGAATTATGTCAAGGTCAAGACTTATTATAATCCTGAATTGATCAATCAGTTGCAAGCGGTAAAACTTGTTGAGATCGATGAAGATGGCCTCGTGCGCGTTGAGATTTTGTAGTCGGGCATCTATTTGAGGATTAGCGTCTTTTATTTTGAATTCTTGGTGGTTTTATGACCAGAGTAGCTGCCTAATTATTTTGTTGAAATTTGGTTTTTGATTTATAGTAGTAGACTTTATGATCTTGCTTTCGCGAAAGCAAAATTTATATAACACCTATTGCAACATTCAAATTAAATACTACATTTATACCTAAGTTACCTAGGTATGCAAAATACGTCATTATTCAAGGGGAATCTCACGACTATCGTCCTGCAATTGCTGGATCGCGAGGGCATGATGTACGGTTATGAGATTACTCAAAAGGTTAAGGAAGAAACCAATGGTTCGCTTGAAATAAAAGAAGGTGCCTTGTATCCAGTGCTACATAAGCTGGAAGCACAAGGTTTTTTGCAGGTAGAAGCGCGTAAGGTTGATAATCGCATACGTAAGTACTATAAGATTACCGAGGCTGGAAATGAAGAGCGTATATCCCAGCTAGATGCACTGCGTGACTATCTAGAAACCATGCAGCAGCTATTAATCCCTAAACCCATCTAATCATGAAGACACTTAATGAGCAGCAAATTGATGAGCTTTACATATTTACTCGTCAACATTTTGTAGAACATTTTGATCTACAAACAGAGCTGGTTGATCACATGGCGCATGGTATAGAGGCGCAATGGGCACGCAATGAGCAATTAACTTTTGAACAGGCGCGAGATCTTGAGTTTAAGAAATTTGGCGTGTTCGGGTTCATGGAAGTGGTGGAAAAACGGCAAGCTGCGCTAGGTAAGAAATATATGAGAATCATATGGACACATTTTAAGCAATACATGAGACTGCCTAGAGTGTTGGGTTTTATCGCAATTATTCTAGGCTTCTATTACCTGCTAGCGATAAACCATGAATACACGCACGAGATCATCATGAGTCTTCTAGGCATTTTTGTAGTGACATACATAGGATTGCTTTTTTATCAAAAGCGACAACTCAAAAAATCACAGCAGCAAACCGGTAAGAAGTGGCTATTCAAGGAAATAATATTCACCAATGGCGCCGGTTGGGGCTTTTTTGTTATACCTACACATCTGTTCAATGTATTTATTATAGGTGGTCATGATGGTTACAGCAATTGGGTACTGTTCATTTTTAGCATTGTATTATGTTCGATGGTCTTGATGTTTTACATCATGTGTTTTGAGATTACCACTAGGGCAGACGAGTACCTGGAAGAAACCTATCCTGAGTATAAACTAGTTTAAGCTTATTAGAGATTTAGTTGCCTGTAGCAAAGTTCATCATGCTACCATTCATCTAATTCGTTCGTAGCATATGTATACTATGAAACCTGCGAGTAAAGTTTTTTGATTTCCCAACAGCAGCAATGATCCTTTTTAGGCACTTAAAATTTTTATAGAAAGCTGGAAGTTTCGCTTCTAAACGTTTTTACCTACTTAGAACGTGAAAACACTAAAGCTGCCGAAATGCAAGAAATTATTTCAGTGAGCTTGCGTAAATAATTTTTCAAGGTGTTGCGTGGACTATCGAAAGAGAAGAAGTTTCGTGCTTTATTTAAAAGCCAGTAAGGCAGCTTAGTTATTGCATATCAAAAATTATTGGTAATTCATACATCACACGTACTGGCTCACCTCTTTGATAGCCTGGTTTAAATTCAGGCAATTGTTGTAGAACATTTAAAGCTTCATATTCCAAAAGAGGATTTAAGGCATCAACCTTAAAGGACTCAGCTTTTCCTTCTTTATTAATGGTGAATTGTGTTTCTATCTCAATTGCACCAGATAAACCAGTATGACCAGCGATACCTTTATTGAATTTTCTTGAAACAAGAAGCGCTATGTTTTTTTGCATACAATTTTTGCGACCTTTATTTGGTCGCTCTTTAAAGCAGCCTGGGTAAACAGGCACTTTTTCTATAAAAGAAATCGCTATTTCTGACTCTTTATCTGATTGATTTAATTCTTCGTCAAGGTTTTGAAGATCATTTTCACGACTTATATGATCCTTTGATCGAATTAAGCCTATTCGAGATCTTTTGACAATTGAGCTACTAGGCTTACTTAGTTGAATAGCCTTAGTATAAGCATCTTTTGCATCCTCATAGTTTGCCAATGCAAACTCTATATCACCTTTAATTTGATAAACATATGCTTGCTTACTCAAATTCTCATTTTGTAGATTTTTCTCTACTTGTTTTTTAGCCCACTCGAATTTTTGTAGCGAATACGATTTTCTAGTCTCATTGAAGATCGCAACATCGCTGAGACTAGTATTTTTATTGAGTTGTGAGTAGGTACTAATACTCGTAAGTATTACAACGAGGATAAAGATATTTCTGGTGGTCATAATGGCAAGGTTCATTTGTCTTTTCTAAAACTTAGTATTGATTTGCTGATGGTCAATTATTCCACGTAAAAGATAATAGGCAATGCATATACCACGCTTACTGGCACACCTTTTTGTTCGCCGGGCTGCATTTGTGTTATGCTTGATACTACACGAATAGCTTCTTCTTCTAGGATAGGATTAATTGATTTTGCATGTACATCAACAACCTTTCCAGTATCATCAATTTTAAATTGAACACGTATAGAGATCTTTCCTAGAATCCCAGTAAGAGTGGCAATATCGGTATCGAATTCATTTGACACATGAGCGCTTACAGCATCTTGCATGCAAGCTTTTAATTCAAGATTGGTTTGGTTTGCATCACAACCAGGATAGACTGGTACTCTTTCAATAATTGCAAAAGGCACAGTAGTCAGTGATGTATCTATTGTGGTTTTCTTTTTTGCGATCGAATCCTTTTTAACTTTAGGTAGCTTATTAGCATCAAAATCTTTTTCTCTCATTATTCTTTCTACAGATCGAGAGATACCTATCTGTGCAATATTAGTGAGCGGACTTCCAATAGGAGCGCTTTCTAATGTTTTGAGATAAGCTTCTTTTGCTTTATTCATATCTCGTTCAGCAAAATAGATATGGGCATCCAATAATTGAACCTGACTCAAATCCTTGAGATCATCAGACTGCAAACATTTATTCATCAATTTGCGAGCGCTGTCAAAATCTTGCGTAGCATAAGCCTTAAAAGTTTTGTCGATTTTCTTTTTATCTCGGCGCGATAAATCATCAAGTGTTTGACTAAAAGAAATAGTCGGCAGAATAAATAGCAAAAGGAAAAAAGTAATAAAAGGTTTATTCATTTGGTAATGTTATGCGGAATTAATTTTTTAATTCAATCGTTATCTACAAATGTACATGCAGGTTCTCACGCAATCTTACGGCGTTCCCATCATAGATAGCTGGCTCGATGTCAGTAATACTTTGTAAAATTCTAATCGCCTCTAATTCAAATAATGGGTGCGATGAAAACGGCTGTATATCAGATAGTGAACCATCTTTTTCAATAGTAAAATGACCGCCTATAAAAGCATGCCCTTTCCAATTAATAGCATCATATAGACCGTCATCAAAATTATAAGTCACTAAATCATTTATATAATAGTGCAGACATTTATCGGTTGCCGTAGCGGTTTCTTCTTTCTCACAACCGCGGTAGGTCGCCATCTTATCAAGGCTTTCTATTTTTTCATTGCTGCTCATGTAGATTAAATCGTTTTTTAGATCTTCCTGGATACTATTGTTAGGATGGCAGTTGTTTCCAGAATGTTTGATGTGGACCTTTGCTCTTGCTATGTAATTCTGCAATAGAATTACCTTGTCGCTTCCTATTTTCAAGGATTGTATTGCTTCTAGATAGGCTTTTTGAGCCTCTTTATATTCTTGATTTGCATAATATAAATTTCCTAGAAAAATTTGAGCGTCAGCATTTACGGAACCCTCATTTTTCTCAAATGCTTTTATGCATTGGCGTATGGCACGGGCATATTTATGTTTTTGATAAAGCTTGATAGATCTCCTATAGTCCTTAGATAACTCGCTTGTTTGGGCATAAGAATTCAAGGCAAATAGTGACATCATCATCACCAATAGAGTACGTTTCAAAAGATCAACTTTAAAAGTTAAAGAACTCTCAAAGTTAACTATCTCAAACCTTATATTTGTTCGCATGGCAGGAAATACCTTTGGACAACTTTTTAAGCTCACCACCTTTGGTGAGTCACACGGTATAGCAATAGGTGGAATCATTGACGGCTGTCCGGCTGGGCTCCAGTTGGATCTCAAAGCCGTGCAACGTGATCTTGATCGCCGTAAACCTGGCCAAAGCAAGATCGTGACCCAGCGCAAGGAATCAGATACTGTGCAGATTCTTTCTGGGATTTTTGAAGGTGTTACTACGGGAACGCCTATTGGTTTTCAAATCGTCAACGAGAACCAAAAATCAAAGGATTACTCACATATAAAAGACACGTACAGACCTAGTCATGCAGATAAGGTTTACGACGATAAATACGGTACTCGCGATTATCGTGGTGGTGGTCGCAGCAGCGCTCGTGAGACCGCTAGTAGGGTGGTGGCTGGCGCGGTGGCAAAACAGCTTTTGGCTCACATGAAAATTTATGCGTTTACCACGGCTGTAGGTGATCTAGAACAAGACAAGCCTTATCAAGAGCTTGATTTTAACGAGATCGAGAATAATGCAGTAAGGTGTGCAGATTCCGCTTTCGCGAAAGCGTGCACTCAAAAAATCCTTGAGGTCAGAAAGGCAGGTGACACTATAGGTGGCGTCATAACATGCGTTATCCAGAATGTTGACTCTGGTCTGGGCGAGCCAGTCTTTGACAAACTACATGCAGATCTTGCCAAAGCCATGCTGTCCATCAACGCGGTAAAAGGTTTTGAATACGGTAGTGGCTTTGAAGGAAGCAAGATGCTGGGCAGCGAGCATAACGATCTTTACAATCAGGACGGCACCACTCAAACCAACTTGAGCGGTGGTATTCAAGGTGGTATATCCAATGGTATGGACATCTATTTCAAAGTTGCCTTTAAACCAGTTGCCACCATCATGCAAGATCAGCCAACGATTAATTCTAAGGGTGAACAAACGCAGATGCAAGGAAAAGGGCGGCACGATCCATGTGTGGTACCTAGAGCGGTTCCTATTGTTGAAGCCATGGCCGCGCTCGTATTGGCAGACCATTATCTGAGAAGTAGAACATCACGAGTATGATTACTATTAAGGATTTTTTACGTTTAGCGCTCAAAGCGATAGGCATCCTATTGTTTTTTGAATGTGTTTTAACTTTGATTTCATATCTGTTTTTAGCCACGACCTATGAAAGTAATGAGTACATGATAGCTATAGGGTCAATGATTGTATCATTGGCACTTATCGTTCTTATATTT
The DNA here is from genome assembly GCF_003966335.1 of Nonlabens ponticola. Lineage (NCBI taxonomy): Bacteria > Pseudomonadati > Bacteroidota > Flavobacteriia > Flavobacteriales > Flavobacteriaceae > Nonlabens > Nonlabens ponticola. The sequence goes on from NZ_CP034549.1 coordinate 1,937,062, forward strand.
TTTGCAGGTACAGATCATGTCATCAAGTGGCTGCTTCTAGATAAACATTTTGAGGGAAAGACAATTTCTACCGAGGTAAAGACCTCTCAGATTTTTGAAATAGTCATTTTTGGGATTGGTTTCTATTTTATAATGATTTCATTACCAGACATTATTTACTGGATCGTGGCACGATTTAGTGAATCTGTAAGTAATAATGCGGGATCGTTATCTGCTTACTTCAGCTTTACTGAGGCTCAATTAGGAAACAATATCATCGTTTTTATACTGTCGCTACTAATCATAGTGTGCAGAAAACCCATCATTAGATTCTTGAACTAATAACATTACATGAAAAAATTAGCATTACACTGGCAAATATTAATCGGGATGACCGCTGGAATCATCTTTGGTTTCATCATGGTGCAGCCATCTTGGGGTCCTGAATTTGTAGCAGATTGGATCAATCCATTCGGTACCATATTTGTCAATTTGCTCAAGCTTATTGCAGTGCCACTTATTCTAGCCTCCTTGATCAAAGGAATTTCTGATCTTAAGGATATTGCGAAATTCCGCAACATGGGATTACGTACTATTATCATTTACATAGCAACCACGATAATTGCTATAACACTAGGATTAGGACTGGTTAATTTATTGAATCCTGGTTCAGGAATCTCTCAAGACACCATCGAGAATTTGAGTTCAACCTATGAGGGTAATTCAAACATCGCAGGCAAATTAGCCACCGCAGCAGCGCAAAAAGATGCAGGGCCACTACAAGCTCTAGTAGATATGGTTCCAGATAATGCTGTCGCTGCCATGTCTAATAACAGCCTTATGCTACAGGTGATTTTCTTCGCCATATTTCTAGGTATTTCCATGCTATTAATAGGTGAGGATCGAGCGAAACCACTTAAAGATTTCTTTGATTCACTCAATGATGTAGTGCTTAAAATGGTGGATCTGATTATGCTCACGGCTCCTTTTGCGGTGTTTGCACTACTTGCTAATGTGGTTGTAAGTGCTGACGATCCAGAGATCCTTCTGGCATTATTATTCTATGCAGGAACCGTTGTTTTGGGATTACTGTGTATGATTGCGGTTTACTGTTTGATATTTTGGTTTTATGTGGGTAAATCACCACTATGGTTTCTCAATAAGATTGCACCAGCTCAATTACTTGCATTCTCAACCAGCTCCAGTGCTGCCACCTTACCTGTCACCATGGAACGTGTTGAGGAACACATGGGCGTTGAGAAAGAGGTTGCCAGTTTCGTATTACCAGTAGGTGCGACCATTAACATGGACGGTACAAGTTTGTATCAGGCAGTTGCAGCCGTATTCGTATGTCAAGCATTGGGAATTGATCTTACGTTGGGCGCACAACTAACTATCATTCTAACGGCTTTACTAGCATCCATAGGTAGTGCCGCGGTTCCTGGTGCTGGTATGGTGATGCTGGTTATCGTGTTGGAGTCCATCGATTTTCCTGCTGAGCTTCTTCCAGTCGCACTAGCGCTCATCTTTGCGGTAGATCGACCTCTAGACATGCTACGCACCACAGTCAATGTGACTGGTGATGCAACGGTTGCTTCGGTGGTGGCAAAATCGCTGGGCAAATTCGGCGAGCCAGATGTGAAGGATTGGGATGATAATCTTGATGAAGTTACTTCATAGAAGTCGCAATTGATATGCGGTAATGCTTGATGTAATTACGCTTTCGCGAAAGCGTAACTATCAACAATCTACCTGCACAATCCTGTAAAATCATTGCATTTACTTAACAGGTCTTACTAGTATTTATTCATAGTTTGCGCGTACCAACCAATACCTAGACTCTATGAATGTTTGTTTTATCATGTATCCATGGGAAGAAATCGTGCCAGAAAACGACACGACTCTTGCCTTAATCCACGAGTGCGTTAAGCGCGGTCATACCGTTGCTATCGCGACTCCTGCAAACTTGACAATACGTGATAGTATTGCTTATGCGTTTTCTAAAGTATTGCGCAGAATGGATAAGGTGCCTGCGCAACTCAAATCATTCTATAAACGTGCGGAACTTAAGGAAAAAATGTTGCCGCTGGCAGGATTTGATGTGATCATGATGAGAGCAAATCCACCACTGGATCCTATCGCGCTCAATTTTCTGGACAGTGTTAAGGATGATACGTTTATCGTAAATGATATAGAAGGATTGCGCAAAGCAAATAACAAACTCTATACGGCATGTTTTGATGATCCTGATAACACGATCATACCACGTACGCATGTTTCTAAAAACAAAGAGTACCTAAAATCTGTCATTAAGGAAAACCCTAGAGATCGTATGATTATGAAGCCATTAAATGGTTTTGGCGGTAGTGGCGTGATCATGATTGAGAAAAACGCGATGCACAATGTGAACTCTCTCATGGATTTTTACATTGATAATAAGGACGGTACAACCAACTATATCATTTTGCAGGACTATATCGAGGGCGCAGAACAAGGCGACTCTCGTATTCTGTTGTTAAATGGTCAACCTATAGGCGCTGTACGACGTGTTCCAGGTAGTGAAGATCATAGATCAAACATAAGCGCTGGTGGTACTTTTGAAAGGCACGTGCTCAATAAAGCGGAAAAAGCATTGTGCCGCAAAATAGGGCAGAAGCTCGTTGATGACGGCTTGTACTTTGTAGGTATAGACGTAATCAACGGCATGCTGGTAGAGGTAAATGTAATGTCGCCAGGCGGCATTACCTACATCAATAAAGTAAGCAAGGTCAAGTTGCAAGAGAAAGTGATTGACTTTTTTGAAGATAAAACGGAAGAACAAGTAAAAGCCTTGCACCGCAAGACCAAATTAAAAAATAGCCTTATCGATGAATAAAATGTCCATCAGAGAAATCCTGCGCAAGATCGAGAACGAAGAAATTTTTCATGCCGTGGCAGATGATTACTCATTCTCTATAAAAATTGATGATTACGTTCCCTATGCTTGTGCGGCGATTCACGATGGTCACAACTTCAGTAAAGATCTGTGGTCTAACTGTTTGCATACTGCCCACGATCGCTGGTATGAGGAAGATCCTGCGACCGGCACCATGATTTCATCTTTACCCATTACCATTATCTCTCACGATAGCAGGTTTGAATACGACCTTAATCGATCACCTGAAGATGCTATTTATGATACCGCTTGGGGCAAGAAATTATGGAAACATCCATTGAGTGATGATCTTAAACAACGTGCACTTGATAAGCATGAGGCATTTTATCGAGTCGTGTTGCAGCTTATTGTGAAGTTGGAAGAACTATTTGGTAGTGTTGTTTTTTATGATCTACATTCTTATAACAAGAATCGCTGGGATCGAGAGGTTCCCGTTTTTAATTTAGGAACATCAAATGTCGATCAAAATGAATACAGACAAGCGATTGAGCAATGGCAGGAATTTTTGAACAAAATGACCTTGCCAATTGACCAAAAGGTAACCTGTGCAATCAATGATGTCTTTCAGGGCAATGGATTCTTTTTGAAATATATTACTGATAACTCTGTAAACTCGTTAGTTCTCGCGACTGAGGTTTCTAAAATCTACTGCGATGAAGATACAGGTGTGATATATCCAGAGGTTGTACATGCATTAAGCGATCAACTCAAGTATTACATACAATCGCATGCCCATCGATTTTATGACAGACACCACACACAAGATTTTTAGTATTTATGAATGATGCAGTGAGAGAAGAGTACCAGGTGGTACTTGACATTGATGATAATATTAATAGACTGGTACGCAATTTGGAATTGCTGGCATTTATCAATCCGTTGAATATAGCTGCGGAGCGTAAGCAATTTTACCGCGCAAAATACCGATACAACCCACAATTCAAGTATCGTAAGGTGCGATTTGATACCTATAAGCTACATCGCTTATTCTACAGCCAGCGATTAAAGGATATTCAGGATGATCGATTGAGAGAGTTATACAAGGATGTAATCTATACCTACAGTGGCTTATTACAATGTATTGAAAGCATAGCGCAGCCCGATAATAAATTCTATTTCAATAGTTTGCGATTTTATGGCACACCAACAGATCGCATGGTTGAAAATGCAAAATTCATACTGCATTACGAGTCTGACGTTCAGGAATCTGCCCAGTTTCAAAATAACATCTCTACCCAAGATGCGATTGAATTTTTCAATGAGTACAAGCGTTTGTATTCCTTTGATTTTGATATAAAGACCAGTAGTGCGATGAGCGCCAGTGCCATGGTTTCTAATAAGGATCAGCGGTTAATTCTTAAGAAAAATCATTTATTCTCACAGCACCAACTCAATGTGTTGGCGCATCACGAGATAGGTGTGCACCTAGTGACAACCTTTAATGCAGACGCACAACCGTTGAAGATTTTCAGCAATGGTTTTCCCAATAATGTAGAGACCCAAGAAGGCCTCGCTGTCTATGCAGAATATATGAGCGGCAACCTAACGCTCACCAGACTCAAAGAGCTTGCTTATAGGGTTATCGCAACCGATAGCTTGATCAAAGGCAATGACTTCATGGAAACATTTGACCTCATTCACGGCCATTACAAATTAGATCGAGATAAGGCTTTCAACATCACGTTGCGAACGCATCGTGGTGGCGGTTTTACTAAGGATGCTTTATATCTTTCTGGCTTGCAAAAAGTATATAGCAGGCACCAACAGGACATCGGTATGGATCACATACTGTTAGGTAAATGTTCTATTGAATATGAAGACACGGTCAAGTACATGGAACAATTGGGTCTTGTTACACCTATGGCTCATCAATCGTTATCATTGCAAAACAACCACAACACAGACAAGCGTGTAGAGTGGATTTTAAATAATTTGAAGTAGATTTTATTCACCCAGCTATTAGGTTGTTACGCTTTCGCGAAAGCGTAATCATCAAACTACATTATACCAACAAACCATGTCAGATCAATTAAAAGACTTACAGGAACGATCAGAAAATCAATGTGAATTGTGTTCTTCTCGAGAATCCTTGCTCATATACGAGATTCCTGATTCACCTGCTGATGTGAAGGATACGAGCATTTTGGCATGCAGTACCTGTGTAGATCAATTGACAGATGCAAATCAAGTGCAGCCCAATCACTGGCGTGCTCTTAATGATAGTATGTGGAGCACCGTGCCAGCCGTCCAGGTAGTTGCTTACCGCATGTTGCATCAGCTTAAGAATGAAGGCTGGCCAGCAGATTTACTCGATATGATGTATCTAGAAGATGATGTTAAAAATTGGGCTGAAGCCGGCATTCAACGCGGTCCAAAAATGATACATCGCGACTCAAACGGTCATGTACTAACCAAAGGCGATAGCATCGTGCTCATCAAAGATCTTGATGTGAAAGGTGCCAACTTTACAGCAAAGCGCGGTACAGCAGTTCGTAATATTTCACTGGTTCATGACAATGAGAATCACATTGAAGGTAAAGTTAATGGTCAACACATTGTGATACTGACGCAGTACGTGAAGAAAAGCTAGTGAGCGTATCGCCTTTTGCGCAACGCGATAAATAAGGCACCAAATCCAAAGACCAATAGAATAGGAGCAACAATGTTCAGGAGCTGCCATAAGATACGTTGATCATAGGATCGCTCCACGTCCAGAAAGGCTATTTGATAATCCTTATTACGTAGATTGATCAATCCGTCATCGGCAAGGATGGAATTAACTACATTGAGCAAAAATTCCTTGTTGCCATAAAGCTGTCCAGTTCTCAAGTCATATCCTAGATCCAGCGGTTGTCCTCTATCTACTTGATTCTTCATAATATCGCCATCAGCACTTAGGAATATGCAGCTGTAATTGCTTTGATCTTTATGATCTGGATTGTCGAACGGCTTGACTCTATTTTTGAAGGCGCTTGTAAAATTACCTTGAGATATAACCGACAGTATCTGACTGTCTGATTGATAGTTATCCGGGTTGATGTCACGCTCTAGTTCAGATAGGGATATAGCGGTTGGCAAGGTGACAACTCGGGTGTTTTCACTGCTTGAAAGCAAAATTTGTTTTCGGTTTGAACTGTTCAACGTGTCGATGCTGCCTGTGTATTCAAACTTGACTTCTTCAAGATTTTTGGTAATGGCGATATCCTGACTACCTGAAGCGATAGGGTAGTACGGCCATTTAAATGCCTCGTATTGTGTATTCCTACCTTGACCTGTGGCAAGTGCGATTGGACCGCTCTGCAAGTCTTTAATCAATCCCTTTTTAAGCCGCAATCCATAACGGAATAGCATCTCGTCAAGGTTGAGATCTCTGGGTAGCGCATAAGCTGTTTGTTGCTCATTTGCTAGGCTATCATTTTCCATAATGATTGGATCAGCAGCGAGTAGCAAATTACCTCCATTCATCAAGTATTGATCTAGAATGTAGTTTTTGGTTTGTGAGAAAGCTATCGTTGGTTTGGCCTCGATAACAAGATCATATTGATTCAATGCGTTGAGTACTTGTCTAGGTTGGACGCTGTCGCTCGTGGTTACAAACTCAATTCCAAACGGTGCTACTTTATAATAGGCCTGCAGTGATCTTATAAAATCTGCTATTTGCAAATCACTCAATTCACCGCTATCGCGCAATATGGCGATGGACTTCTCTTTCTCTCTAGAAACCTTGCGCAAACCATCAATTAATTGATATTCCAGCTGCTGAATACTGGAATTTACGCGTTGTTCAGTTGTCGATCTTGCTACCGACTTTAACAGCGGTATCGCCGTACGTTTACCATCGTAGGCAATAATAGCATAAGGAAAAACAACGATATTAGTTTCTTTTCCTTGATCTAGAATGGTTGTTCTCGCAGCTTGCACGCCTTCACGAGCCAACTGTTGGATTACTTGATTACGCTCTTGCTCGTTAAGACCTTCGGTAGGATCTATAAATTCATATTTCAACTCTGGATGCTCATTACTCATCTCTTCCAGCAACTGTCGTGTTTCTTGCTTAAGTTTCAAGAACTCTGCAGGTAACTCGCCATCCAGGAATACGTCTATAAGAATTGGCAGCTCTGCATCATTCAAGTAATCTAGAGCTGTTGATGATAGCGTGTAGCGGTCATCGTCTGTCATGTCAATGCGTTCATAAAACTGCGTTGACAGCAAATTGACTAGAATCAATCCTGCTACCAGTAATACAAGCTTTTTGATCATTGACCTATTCATGACTTATCAATACTGTTTTCAAGAGTAAAAACTCCTAGTAAATAGAAAAAAGCTGCAACACTTATAAAGTAAATAAGATCTCGTGTGTCAATAACGCCGCGCGCCATACTTTCATAATGGTACTTCATGCCTAATGCAGTAACCGTATTGTCTGTATTCAAATAACCAGCAATACCTTCAAATCCAAAGTAGAAGAAAAAGCAAATTACCGCTGCTAATAGAAATGCCACGATTTGATTATAAGCGATGATGCTACACCAAATGGCGATCGCGATAAATATTAACGAAGACAATATTGCTCCTAGATAGCCACTGATGGTACTTCCAGTATCCAGATTGAAACTTTGCTCACCTAAAATTCCAATGCTAATTACATAAATTAAGGTTGGAATCAACGCAAAAAGGACAAGTGTGAAAACCGCCAAGTATTTTCCTAAAACTAATTGCCATGCAGCAATTGGCCTTGTAATGAGTAATTCTAGTGTTCCCAACTCTCTTTCCGCAGTGAAAGATCGCATACACACGGCAGGAATCAAGAAGATAAACAACCAAGGCAACAACATAAAAAACGGAGTCATATCTGCAAAGCCATAATTAAGCAGATTGCTGTCGCTGTCCATGACAAAGGTCATCAATCCACTCACAAGCAGGAACAAGGCAATAATCAGGTAGCCAGTCAGCGTACTGAAGTATCCCTTAAGTTCCTTGAAGTAGATCGCTATCATTTTAAGATCTGGATTTTGTTTACCGTATTGGCACTGGCAGGTTGTGAGAACATAGCCTTGGTTTTAGGCCAGATTTCCTTAAATAACGAGCTGTGTCGGTAATTATTGAGGTCATTTTCCGTATTCCAGTAGCTGTAAGTAAAAAATACGGTCTCATCGTGGGCATCCTGATACAGTTCTAGCAACGAGCAACCGGTCTGTTTGCGTATATCATCTTTGATCTCGTCAAACATGGTCTTGAAATCTTCAACTTTATCCTGCTCAAAATGCATTTTTACAATACGTGTAATCATGATGCATTAAAATTTATAACTACTGGTGTGTCTAGACGCAAACCAAATAACGTACTCGCGCTTCCTACCGTCAGTGGATTTGATTTATAGGTAGCGATTTCTATAAATCCTGCGGTATTAAATATAACCAAACCTCGACCATCAACATCGCGCTTTGCTACCGGTGTATCAAATTTTACAATGTCACTATATCGATTAAAGATTTGCTTGTGTTTCTCGCTGCGAGCCGATAATTCAAACGAGCGACCGCGACCTACACTTTCAAATAATTCACGATTGATATTGGTGACACTATTGCCATAATTATCAATATAAATAACTTGACCATTGATGTAGCTCTTATTCTCAGACACGGTAGGATGGATGCCCGATATATTTTTAAGGCTTTTAATGGGTTTTCCTATTACTTCAAGAGTACCGCCACGAGCGATGTGACAAGCGGTTTTGACAAATACATCTAACGTAGTAAAGTTTGACGAGATACGGTCGTGTATGTTAATCTCCACCATGCGCTCTGCGTTGAGTTTACTCATTATAAGGCACAGGACACCATTATCAGCACATATAAAATAATGATCGTTCAATTTTACGGCAACATGCTTGTTTTCTACCGTATGTTCTGCATCAACACCTATTATGTGAATAGAACCTTTAGGAAATGATGAATAGGCATTTTGAATGATGTAAGCTGCCTCAGCGATATGAAATGGTGAAACGTCGTGTGAGATATCAACAACATTTACCTGTTCCAACTCATTGTAGATAGCTCCTTTAACGGCACCAACATAGGGATCTTTCCATCCAAAATCTGTCGTCAAAGTTATTACGGCCATGCGGTAACCTGCGGTTGTTGATTAATTCGATATTAATTAAGAAAATAGCATTGGGGCAACTAGCCTATATTTCTTACTTTCATACAGCACATGTGTGCTTGAACAAAACTAAAAAATAATAGACGCAATAAGTCACTTAATTCACCGCATTTGAACGAACTTATCATTGACCTGGCAGAATCCAATCCACGCGAATTCTTTGGCGTAAAAAATAAGAACCTAGCCTTTTTAAAGCAGCATTACCCTAAACTCAAGATTGTCGCTCGCGGCTCTATCATGAAGGTTTATGGTGATGAGGAACGCCTGCAGGAATTTGACAGCAAATTGGAAATGCTATTAAAATACTTCAGCAAATACAATAAGATCGACGAGAATGTGATTGAACGATTGCTCACATCTAATGAGACTGAGGCCTTTGATAGTAAAGGCTCCGGTGATGTTTTGGTTCATGGAAATAATGGAATGCTTATCAGGCCCAAAACGCCTAACCAGCGTAAACTTGTCGCTTTGTGCAAGAAGAATGACATGGTATTTGCCATAGGCCCTGCAGGAACTGGTAAAACCTACATAGGTGTTGCCCTTGCGGTACAGGCACTTAAAAATAAAGAAGTCAAACGCATTATTATTACGCGACCAGCAGTTGAGGCTGGCGAGAATTTAGGTTTTTTACCAGGCGATCTCAAGGAAAAATTAGATCCTTATATGCAGCCTATCTACGACGCTTTGCGAGACATGGTACCGACTGAGCGTCTTGCCAGTTACATCGAGAAGGGTACCATTCAAATCGCACCGCTAGCTTTCATGCGCGGTCGCACACTGGATCAAGCTTATGTAATTCTGGATGAATCACAAAACACCACACACGCACAGATGAAAATGTTCCTGACCAGAATGGGTAAGGATGCAAAATTCTTCATCACTGGCGATCCAGGACAAATCGATTTGCCACGCCGCACCATTTCAGGGCTTAAAGAGGCGTTGCTCATCCTTAAAGATGTCGATGGAGTAGGCATGATGTACCTGGATGATAGCGATGTAGTGCGACACAGACTAGTCAAAAAGGTCATAGCAGCCTACAAGGATATTGAAAACCGTAATTAAAATAAGTGGTTTCATGATGGTGATAATTACGCTTTCGCGAAAGCATAATCCCAGCTATCATCGTCAATAACTATTGAATAAAAAGGAGTCCTATTTGCTTAATTGCAAGTGGGATTTCTCAATTTTACCGAAGATTTAAACAAGGCAACATGTTTCTTTTTGACACGATAACCGATACTAATTTTCAATTTCCAAAACAGCAGAAAGTCTATAAAGGCAAGGTGCGCGAGGTGTACACGCTAGAAGATGATTTGCTTGTTATGATTGCTAGCGATCGCTTGAGTGCCTTTGACGTCGTGATGCCTAGAGGTATTCCTTTTAAAGGACAAATCCTTAATCAAATCGCGACCAAAATGATGGCCGCTACCTCAGACATTGTTCCCAATTGGCTTATCGCAACACCAGATCCTAATGTTGCCATAGGTAACAACTGTGATCCATTCAAGGTAGAAATGGTGATACGTGGATATTTGAGTGGTCATGCAGCCAGAGAGTACAAATCGGGTAAACGCGAGCTTTGTGGTGTTGCAATGCCTGATGGCATGAAGGAAAACGATAAGTTCCCACAACCAATTATAACACCAGCCACCAAAGCCGAAATGGGCGATCATGATGAAGATATTTCACGCGAGGATATCCTTGCTCGTGGAATCGTATCTGCGGCAGACTATGAAGTTTTGGAAAACTATACACGAGCTCTTTTTGAAAGAGGCACCCAGCTAGCTGCAGATCGAGGCTTGATCTTAGTGGACACCAAATATGAATTTGGTAAAACCGCAGATGGTACCATCGTGCTTATTGATGAGATCCATACACCAGATTCGTCTAGATATTTTTATGCTGATGGTTATCAAGAACGTCAAGATAACAATGAGGCACAAAAGCAATTGAGCAAAGAGTTTGTGCGTCAATGGTTGATTTCCAATGATTTTCAAGGCCTAGAAGGTCAACAAGTTCCAGAAATGAGTGATGAATATATCTTATCAGTAAGTGAACGCTATATTGAGCTTTACGAGAAAATTACCGGCGAGGAATTTCAAAAAGCAGACACCAATAATATACTGGATAGGATAGAAGCAAATGTTATGGAGTGGCTTAAGACGAACTAGTTATGTTTTAAATCTAAATCAAAGTCTAAATCAAAGTCTAAGTCTAAGTCTAAGTTGAAGTTGAAGTTTAATTACGACTTTTAGTCCAACTTGGAATTTAAGTCCCGTTGAAGTATAAAATCAAATAAAACTGAGACTATAAGTTGCAACTACAAACTGTGACTAGAATACGACCGGAAACTGCGACTGATGACTGTCAACTGCCAACTAAAACTGAGAACTCCAAACTGCAAAAGCAACTGTAAACTGTAAACTGCGACTGGAGACTGTTAACCGTCGACTGAAAACTCAAACACTATTGATACCCAGCGGCCTGCAGATTAAATAATCTAGAATAAAATCGCAGTCAAATGCGTGTTACTCATTCATAAGTAAATCAACATTTTTATAGTATTGCTATTTGATTTGGAACTAGTATCAAATTCCTTGCCTTAGATAAGGCGAGGACAGAAGTAAAACTTGTTTTGCTTCAGGAGTGGTTGAATACTAATGCCTGAGAAAGATGGATCAGATTAATAATATTACTCAATTTCCTTTTCTAGGATTCCACAATGCTTACGTATATCATTTAAAACATGAGGTAATTCAGAAAAAACATATTGATTTTCATATCTCAAAACGGTAAAACCATTTTTCCCTAGGTATAGATCTCGTAATTGATCTTTTTCTAACTGTTCAGGTTGATCATGACCTTCACCATCTAATTCAATAATCAAATTATGTTGAGCACAGTAGAAGTCAACGATATAATTTTTTATAGAGTGCTGTCTCCTAAATTTCAGTCCATCTAGCTTTTTTGAACCTAAGAAAGTCCACAAGTATGCTTCTGCTGGTGTGAGATTCTTGCGCAAACTCTTCCTGTATTTTTTGAGGTGCTTAAGGTTATGAGTTGGTGGATGTTTTTTCACAATAGAAAAATATCAATTTCAATCGTTATTACAAAAAATCGGGTTTTTCAACCTATCCGTCTCACAAACGGCTATCACCTTTTTGTGATCCACCTTTCCTTAACTAAGGAAAGGAGTTATTAAAAGAGTAATTTTACTGATACCCAGCAGCCTGCAGATTAAATAATCTAGAATACAACTGCGGATTTTCCATGAGCTCCTCATGTGTTCCTATTTCAGCAATTTTGCCATCTTGTAGCACCAGAATACGATCTGCCATGCGCACGGTGGAGAAGCGGTGTGATATGATAATGCTAGTCTTGCCTTTTGTCAATCCAATAAATCGTTCAAAAACATCATATTCTGCCTGTGCATCTAGCGCGCTGGTAGGTTCATCCAGTACCATGATGTCTGCATCCTTCATGTAGGCTCTTGCGAGCGCAACTTTTTGCCATTGTCCACCGCTTAACTCTTGACCTTTGGCAAATCTGCGTCCCAGTTGCTGGTCGATACCATCCATCATGGTTTCTATTACCTGATTGGCAAGACTGCGATCTGCTGCATCGAGAATCATGGGATCGTTAGAGATCTCGTCTATGTTTCCGACGGCTATGTTTTCGCGCAAGCGGAATTCATATTTAAAGAAATCCTGAAAGATGACGCCAAAACGAGCACGATATTCTTCTTTACTAAAGCGATTGATGTTGATGCCGTCCAATAGTATTTCACCGCTTGTAGGTTTATAAAACCTAAGAATGAGTTTTATAAGCGTCGTTTTACCAGCGCCATTTTGACCTACAAAAGCGATTTTCTCACCTGCTTTGATTTCAAAGTTCACACCTTCTAGCACTGGTGTATCACTACCTGGGTAATTAAATCGAACGTCCTTGAGTTCAAAACCGGATTTGATGACCTCAGGAATGGCAACAGGATTTTGAGTTTCTTGAGATAAAGGAATATCTAAGAAGTCAAAATAATCTCTCAAATACAGGGCGCTTTCTGAAATGCGCGTAAAACGAGAGAAGAATTGCTGTAAGTTGTTGCGCAGTCTATTGAATGAACCTGATAAGAATGTCAATTCACCAATGGTGAGCACACCAGCGATCACCTTAATTATGATAAAAATGTAAGCCCCATAATAAGACAGTGTCCCTAGAATATTGAAAAGAGAACCGTACAAGCTTTGTTTTAGTGATAGATTTTTATTAATCAAATAATATTTATGGGACAGCTTACTGAAGCGTTGCGCGATATAATCAGTCAGGCCGAATAGTTTCACCTCTTTGGCAGTGGTATTATTTGCTCCTACATATCTCAAATAATCCAGCTCGCGACGCTCGGCAGTCCAGCTGCGTGCTAGGGAATATCGATGGCCGCTATATTTTGCCTCATTGATAAATGACGGTATGATACTGAGAACCAATAAAACTATAAGCCATGGTTCAAAATAGATGAGCGCGGCAATTAAGGAGACGATAGAAATGATAGCTTGCACTTGGCTCAGCGCATCACTCATCAGGTTTACACGACCATTGGTTTGCTGTCGCGCACGCTCAAGCTTATCATAGAACTCAGGATCTTCTAGTTGCTCAAGCGTTAACTCATTTGTCTTGCGTATTATTTTTTCCGACGAGGCATTTGAGTATAGATCTCCTATCAATCCATCTGTTAGCGTGATGCCGCGATTAAGAATTTCTGTGAACACAACAACACCTAATTCTATACCAACGAAAGTCCAAAGTCTGGTTAAATCCTGATTTTCTAGGCTTATTTGTAGGATAATCTCGTCAATGATGATCTTACCTATCCACAAGGTAACCACCGGTGACAGCGCAGTGAGTAATCGTGCAAATGTGTTGAGCGTAAATAACTTCGGACTTACTCTCCAGATCTCCTTAAAAAATCGTGGTATCGCAGATAATGAGTCCAGTGAAAAGACTGATGTTTTTTTCTTATCTGTAATCGATTGTAATCGCGGTCTTGCCATCTAGCAAAGATACTGGAGCATCTCGTTTAATTCTAGATAATGCTGAATGGGTAGGTATATTATCAACCTTCAAAAATAAAAAATGATAGCAATAGTATCATAACTAATAGTAATGCTATTAATTAAAAGTTAATTACTATTAGTTGGTAGAATTCTACTCGTATGTTTGTCTCAACAAAAACAAAAAAGATTAAACATTATGAAAAACCTATTTAAACTCAATTTTATCGCTTTATTAGCTATCAGTAGCTTAATGGTCTCTTGTGATCAGAATAAAGCGGCTCAAAATTCATCAATTAACAAGGCAGCCGAGCAAAGCGAGAGCGAGGACACAAGTCAAGATCCTCTTCTTTACTCAGATGAGTGCATTTCTGAACGTGAAGTAGTAGAAGCACAAAAACTATGGGGTGCCGGTATTGTGCGCATCGGTAAAGTTTATACAGATGATGGTGATTACAGTAATGAGGCAGCAGACTTTATTCAAGACATGTATGCATATGATCTGAGTAGTGTTTTATTTAAACCTACATTGGCTTCTGATGATCAATTTAGATCAAGCTTTGATGCAGCACTTTCATATTTTGTTGCAGGTAATGAAGCTTATCCAGAAGATAAGGGGTTTGCAATTAAACCTTATAATAAAGTTACCTTTGATAATACTGGTATCATAAATAATAGTTGTCGTATGGCGGTGGCAATGGGTAATTATTACTTTACAGCCCTTGACGGTAGTGAGACAAAAGTTGAATACACTTTTGCCTATGTCAAAGACAAAACTGGAAAACTAAGAATAGTAGCACACCAGTCTTCACTGCCCTATGCACCAGTAAAATAACATCATTAAATCTTGTCATGCCCAACTTCATAATTAAAGTTGGGTATGATTTTTAAATCAAACTCATGAGAAACTATTTTTTACTACTCCTAATTTCCGTAGGATTTACCACATCCATCAATGCTCAAGGTCCAGATGAAGATCAATTAGGAGCATGGTACATGTATTTTTGGAATACAACTTTTAACGAGTCAAATTGGGGTGTGCAAGGAGACTATCAATATCGTGATTGGAGAGGTTTGGGTGACCGAGAGCAGCTGCTATTGCGCACAGGTGTGACGTACACACCAACAGACTCTGGCGTAAAGTTTACCCTAGGTTATGCAAATATTACATCCGGACAATACGGTACGGACATAGATGCACCGTCAACTGAAAATAGAATTTATCAAGAAACTCTTTTTGGTCAGACTATTCTAAAGAAAATGTTATTGACTCATAGAATCAGGTATGAACAACGATTTGTTGAAGATCAGGATTTTAGAACCCGATATCGATATAATCTCTTTGTAAATGTTCCATTCACGGGCACTACACTGGATAAGAACACTATGTATTTTGCATTCTATAATGAGATATTCATAAATGGTGAACGCAATATAGGTGAAGGTCGTAACGTCCAATTTTTTGATCGCAATCGAACTTATTTAGGATTAGGTTATGCTGTGAACGATAACGTACGGTTTCAGTTAGGATGGATGGAACAAACGACCGCTAGCTTTCAAAAAGGACAATTACAATTCAGTATGCATCATACATTTTAATATACTCAATTTTTTATCATTACTAAAAATCTCATGATTTTGCGATTTCATTCAAGCGAATTTACAGACTGATTTACAGGATGCGAGGCTTAATTATTAGATTACCTGTATGTTATATGCAAGTTGTATCTTTGAATAACAATGTGATTATGAAAAAGACTTTTTACATTATAGTTCTTCTCCTTACTGTCAATACAATAAATGCCCAGGTAGGTATAGGGACACCTATGCCAGATCCATCTACTATTCTTGATATTGTTGATACAGAGCGTGGTGTGTTACTACCTAGAATGACTAATGCACAACGAGATGCCATTGTCGATCCAGCGCCAGGATTGCTATTTTATAATGTGGATGCAGATCAAATCCAGATCAATGCCAATAGTGCAGCGGCGCCTGTTTGGGAAGAATTTAGCCTCGTACCTGCAACAGCAAGTGCGCCTGGAGATTCTATAAAGTATGAAAATACAGATGTGACTACGGATATTAATGCCAACACGGCTTATAGCAACTTACCTATTTTTGGCACAGAATTGTGGAATGACAATACATCACTATATAGTGTAACTGGTGAAGAATTGACAATAGCGATCGCTGGTCGATACAATTTAAGAACTAACGTTTCCATAATCAATCCAGGAACTAATGGTGCTAGGCAATCACCGGAACTGCGATACTTTGTCAATGGAGTTGCTGTTGGTTCTTACGCTTCAACTGGATATATAAGACGTACTGGTGGACACCAAGAAAGTAGCTTACATCTCGATGAAACTTTTGATATCCCAGCCGATGCTGTAGTTACCGTTAGAGTTCGCAGGATTGGTAGCACTGGACCAGTAAATCTAAGAGAAGTAGGTGCATCCAATATCCTTATTACTAAGATTAGATAGAATTCCGTTTTCCTGCCTGCCCGCAGACAGGTACGAAGGCAACAATGGTCACTTATCTGAACTTATCCTGCTGAAAATCGTAGCTGCCACCAAACCAATTAAAGAAAATACGGCCAGCATCATAAACACATATTGATGTCCTCGCTCACCAGGCCAGCCATCAAGAAAATAACCAATCGCTGGTCCCATGAATATATCGGGAGTATAACCAACAAGCGAAATCAACCCAATCGCAGTACCGGTCACCGCAACGGGAATCTGTCCTTCTTGCAAGGCGGCAAAATATAATGTTCTAAAAGCATAAACGCCTGTAGCGACTATAAGGATTGATCCTAAGAATAGAGTAGTGGTAGATGGTTCTATCCAGCCGGCGGCAAATAATATGGATCCTACAAGCATTATACAAAAACCTAACATCATCATAAGTGATGTTTTGGTTTTATCAGCTAGCAATCCTATCGTGACTCCTATGATGGGTCTTATGTATAATAAATAAGTTCCCACTTGGGCTGATTCTACATCATTCATTCCCATGACATCACTGGCGTATAATGAGAAAACATCAGTTATTTTGTAACCCGTGTAGGCACATAAAATAATGATCATAAGCAGGTAAACCGCTGGTATTTTGATGACAGTTGCAAAATTGTCGAATAAATCTCGCCAATTAATTGCAACTGAATTTGTTTCTTCCACAGGTTTAAGAAAAAACAGTATCAATAAACCAACCAGCCCAATGATTGCACTGCTCACAAGTATCACTTGGCTAAAGGCTTCTTGTCGATCTTCTAGCGATAAATTTATCTCTTGCTCTGGTAGAAACAGCGAGAATACCAATATTCCTAAGGATCCAAAACCTGCTGCTACCAAACCACGACCACCATCCAATAATCCAAAAGCCAAGCCTTGATTATCACTGCCACCCCAAATTCTAGTAGCCTTTAACATCGCCGCCCAAAAAAGAAATATGGTAGTGAAACCCCAGTAACCGTACAGAATCTGCAAGGTCCAGAATTCAGGAAAGCCAGAATATACAAGGCCGCCTGCCGCTGTACTGAACAAGGCGATAGCAATCAAATATCTGGGAGCAAACTTATCTGCTATGGAGCCACCAAATAAATAGGAAACAAAAGCGACCACACCATAGGTAGAAAAACAGGCACCTAGTTCAACATTGTTGATTTGAAAAACCTCAAGAACTGTTGGCCTAAAAACTCTAGCTAGTACAAACGGCAGTATAAAAACTGCCTCACCAGCTAGAATTAATAACGCTATGTTGAGCCATTTTTTGATAGGCTTTAAATCAACTTTTTACTAGGCTTATCAAAATAGGAGAAACTCTGATCTGCCTTGAGTTCGAGTAAAGTTTCATAAATCATCTTGATCACATTCTCAACGTCGTCACGATGAACCATTTCTACCGTTGTATGCATGTATCTTAACGGTAACGAGATCAACGCGCTAGGCACGCCACCATTACTGTATGCAAAAGCATCGGTGTCTGTTCCTGTAGATCTACTGGTAGCACGACGCTGGAAAGGTATTTTCTTAGCCGTGGCCGTATCTAGAATCAAGTTGCGCAATCTGTTTTGCACAGCTGGCGCATAGGCTACTACTGGACCTTTACCAATGGCCGCATCACCATTTGATTTTTTATCAATCATAGGCGTGGTTGTGTCGTGTGTTACATCAGTAACAATCGCGACGTTGGGTTTGATGGTTTGTGTGATCATCTCAGCACCACGCAGGCCTATTTCTTCTTGAACACTGTTCGTTACGTATAGCCCAAAATCCAGTTCTTTCTTATTTTCCTTGAGTAGTCTGGCAACTTCGGCAATCATGAAACCGCCCATGCGATTATCCAGCGCGCGACAAACAAACTTGTTTTTATTGAGCACGATAAATTCATCTGGATAGGTAATCACACAACCTACATCAACACCTAGTTTTAAAACTTCTTCTTTGTTTTCTGCACCTACATCAATAAAGATATTGTCCTGCTTTGGTGCTTCTTCCTTGCTTTTATTGCGCGTGTGGATCGCTGGCCAACCAAAGACTCCAGTAACAATTCCTTTATCAGTATGGATATTCACGCGTTTTGAAGGTGCGATTTGATGATCGCTACCACCGTTGCGCACGACATAAATAAGACCATCATCAGTGATATAATTCACATACCAGGCAATTTCATCTGCGTGACCTTCAATGACCACCTTATATTTTGCCTCTGGATTGATGACACCAACGGCGCTACCATAGTTATCGGTGATAAACTCATCAACATACGGTTTCAAGTAGTCCATCCATACTTGTTGACCGTTCCATTCATAGCCTGTAGGCGATGCGGTATTAAGGTATTCCTCGAGAAATTTGAGTGATTTATCAGTTAGGATGCTATTTTTTGCCATGGATATTGATTTTTGCGTGAAGATAAGAACCACCTACATATTAGGTAGGTTAAAGCTGGTTATTCTTATTTTTGGAACGCTTTTTGGCAGCTATTTATCATGTGTATGACCAGATTACTTGTTGTGATGTTGTTGTTGGGTTCTGCTTTCGCGAAAGCGCAATCCACACCAGCCGACTCTACAAAAACACCAGACCTAGAATACTACTATGTAGATGGTGACAGTGTGAGTTCTATCGAGCTTGAAGAAGTCCTGTTAATACCAGAGCTCAAATTTACCAGTCGATATGAACGAGTACGCTATGCCATCCTACAGCGAAAGACCAAAAAAGTATGGCCATACGCAAAGCTTGCCGCAGAACGTCTAACAGAACTTGACCGCCGACTCGCAACGATAGAAAACAAGCGCGATCAAAGGCGATATGCCAAAATGGTAGAGAATTATATAGAAGATGAATTCACAGCAGAGCTTAAAAAACTAACTACTACCGAAGGTCAAATACTCATCAAACTAATTCACAGGCAAACTGGTGATAACGCCTTTGAGCTTATCAAAAGACTGCGCAGTGGCTGGAGTGCTTTTTGGTTTCATAATACCGCAAAGGTTTTTGATATCTCGCTCAAAGAGGAATTCAAACCCACTACGATTGTAGAAGATTTTTACATCGAAGATATTTTACAGCAGCAATTTAAACGCGAGACCTTAGAAAGTCAGTCGCCAGCCATTCCCATAGATTACTATACTGGTCGCAGCCTATGGAAAGAATATGAACGCAACCTACCGGCAGATTATGACTCCATCAATCTTGCCAAACGATCTGCACGCATCGCAGAATATCGCGCCAAGAAACGAAAGGAAGCGCAAAAAGCTAGCCGTCGTAAAAAACGTAGGAATAAGAATTAATCCAATTCATTCATCGCCTCGATGCGCTGTTGCAAACTAGGATGTGAGTAGTGCAGGAAAACGTAGGCTGGATGTGGCGTGAGATTACTCAAGCTGGTTTTTGACAATGTTTTTAATGCATTGATAAGCGGTTGTGATTTATACGTACGACTTGCATACTCATCGGCCTGGTATTCAAATTTTCTGGATAACCAGCTCATCACGATTCCTGTGATGGTAGAAATAGGCGAGTAGAGCAGTCCAAAGGCCACCAAACCTACATGAAAAGATGGTGTAGCCACTCCTAATGCTTGGGATAACGTCTCGCTATCAACGACTAATGAGAAAATCCAAAGGGTAAATCCAGTAGTTAGCGTGCTAGCAATCAAATTATAGATGATATGTTTTTTCTTGTAATGACCTACTTCATGAGCAAGCACTGCCACGATCTCATCATGGGATAGTTTGTCAATTAATGTATCATATAAAGTCACGCGTTTCTCACTGCCGAATCCGCTGAAATAAGCATTGGCCTTTGTCGATCGTTTGCTGCCATCTATCACAAAAATTTTATCCAGTTGAAAACCAACGCTACTCGCATAAGTATTGATAGAGCTTTTTAGATCTCCTTCGCTCAACGGCACTTGTTTATTAAATAGCGGTACAATCAATCGTGCATAAAACATATTCATGATCATGGTAATCATGAAGGCTAATATCCAAACATACCACCAGAAGTTATCGCCAGCCCATCGATAGCATAGTATTACCAGCGCAAGAAAGCCACCGCCTAAAATTGCCGTGAGCAACCAACCCTTGATTTTGTCTATAATAAATAGTTTTTTGGTTGTCTTATTAAAACCAAATCGTTCCTCTATAACAAAAGTGCCGACATAGGAGAATGGCAAAGAAATGAGTTCACCAGCAGCCGCGATAATTCCAAAAAAAATGATCGCTACTAAAATATCGTTATCAGTATAAGTTCTTGCCCATGAATCTACAATCGCAAAGCCATCAACCATGAGGAAAATCAAAATTGCCAGAAAGGAAAACGAACTTGAAATGGTACCAAATCTAAAATTGACCCTTTTGTAATCTTGCGATTTACGGTATTCCTCTTCATCATAGACATCACTTAGAGAGTCTGGAACAGGTTTAGAATACCACGTATAATTAAGATAGCTCAATGTACGTTCCAGAGCAAAGTCAAAGACCAGAATCCCAATGATGATGTAGAACAAAGTTTGTGCTTCCATGGGGCTAAAGTACTATTATCTAATAGTGTACTTGAAACAATTGCTTTGAACTTATTAACGCCACTCAGGATGTTTCAGAAACCTCGCTGGCGTGCTGCTTCAAATAACAAAATTGCCGCACTTACTGATACGTTCATGCTATCAATGGCACCGCGCATAGGTATGATCACATTTTGCACCGCAGCATCTCGCATCTCTTGTGATAGTCCTGTAGCTTCTGTTCCTACCGCAATGGCAGTGCTGCTGGTATAATTGATCAAATCATAGCGTTCACTAGCCTGCAACGTGGCAGCATATAAATTGATGTTTTGCTCCTTCAAAAACAAGATGGTTTCTGTGGTCGATGATGTGATTACAGGAACGGTGAATACACAACCTACACTTGACCTGATGACATTAGGATTATAAAGATCTGTAATGGAATTTGTAATGATCACGGCATCTACTTTTGCAGCGTCTGCAGTACGCAATAGCGCTCCTAAGTTGCCTGGTTTCTCTGGCGATTCTGCAATAAGTATGAGTGGATTGGTATCTAATTGTAATGAGGATAATTGTTGGGATTTTGCTTTCGCGAAAGCAATACAACCTTCAGTACCGCTGCGATAGGCGAGCTTCTCATAGACCTCACTGCTCACCGCGATAACCTCGGTAGATTCCTTAATATTGATGTGCTTTTCAATTTGATCTCTGGTAAATTCACTACTTTCTAGGAATACCTCACCACAAATTAGTAACTGCGTCAACTCAAAGCCACCATCTAGCGCTAATTGTATTTCCCTTTTTCCTTCAACGAGAAACAAGCCCTCTTTTTTGCGAGCTTTACTCTTGCGCTGCAGCTGTTCCGCAAGACGTATGGTGGCATTATGTGGGCTCGAGATGAATTTCAAAAGCAAGATATTGCTGTGTGATTAAGCCGTTTGAACATCGTTAAGATACCTTTCCTTAACCCAAAAGGTTCCAAAAGGCACTACGCTCATCAATACGACGATGATGGTAGTCTTGAAATTCCACTTGAGCAATTGACTTACTACAATCGCCAGTGCTACATAAGCCAAGAACAAAAATCCATGAGCCATACCTACCACAGTATTAGGCAAACCTATGCCGCCTAAATATTTTAAGGGCATGGTGACGAATAGCAATAGCAAAAAGGAGTAACCTTCTGCAATGGATAAATATTTAAAAATCTTAACTACTTGCATCTTTCTTCAGGTCTTTCATAGACAAAGGTATGTCAGATTCACGACCATAGAGCTTGATTTCCTGAATATCTGCAGGTAGATAGAAGCCTTCCTTCATAAGCTCCATCTTGACGTGTCCTATCACGCGTCCACGAGTCTCAGTCGCGATGCGGCCAAAATCCTTGGTATCTACCCAAAAATAGACCTTGAGGTTTACAGTACTAGTGGCAAGTTCATCTTCAGCTACAAAATTGACATGTTCATCATCACTTATGACCTTACTATCGTTTTTTAAGGCGCGCATAATGCATTCCTTGGCTAGATTTATATCGTCTTCATAATCAACACCTACTAGGAAGTCCCAACGATAGAAACCATCCTCGGTAAAATTGGTCACTGGCTGTGTAATCACATCACTATTAGGTATATAAACATCCTTGCCATCAAATGTCTTGAGTTTAGTATATCTAAATTCCAAGGTTTTTACCTTACCAAAGTTATCGCCTATCTCAACGGTGTCGTTCACATTGAAGGGTCTATTGAAACTTAAAATGATACCTGCGATAAAATTTTGCCCAACGTCTTTAAAAGCAAAACCCAATACCACGGCACTCGCACCAGCTGCGGCCAGTATTCCTGCACTAACGTCACCCAATCCTGCAGCACGCAATGAGAGCATGATAAAGACAATAATGATAGAGAAACGTATGGCCTTACCCAAAAACCTACTCATTAATGGATCGTTGGTTGTACTGCGTACGCGTTTACGAACAAATGAACCTATAAGGCCAGCGATGAGAACACCTATAACTATGATAGCGATACCAAAACCCAACCGCGGTAGGAACTCGACAAAACTCTCATAAAATGTTTGCGCGCTCGTGGTAATTTCTTCAGTAAATTCAGTAGTTGTGCTAGCTTGATCCTGCATTTGTATTGATTTGAGGTAAATATAAATTGCTGCTTTGCATACTTATGTTAAGCTTACATAAAAAAGTCAGGGCTTATTGTTCAGCACTTATTTTTGTGACATGCAAAACAATTTATCTACAATTACAATCATAGGTGCTGGCGTGAGCGGCCTGGCAGCTGCGATGACGCTGCATAAAGCTGGTTATAGCTCGACAATATTAGAAGCCGGTAGTCAGGTAGGCGGCCGCGTGCAAACCGATTATGATAATTCCATGATACTGGATCACGGTTTTCAGGTATTGCTGGATGCTTATCCAGCATCTATGGAGTTTTTAGATTATGATAAACTACAACTCATCAATTTTAAGCCTGGTGCGGTCCTATTTAATAACGGTAAGAAAGAAAAGGTTGGCGACCCGACTAGAGATGCGAGTTTTCTAATTTATACTGCTATTGCTAGTATAGGAAGTGTGCAGGATAAATGGTTGATGTTTCAGCTTTCGCGAAAGCTGAAAAAGAAATCTCTTCAAAACATATTTGCATCACCCGAACTAACCACACAGCAGTATCTAGAGGATTATGGGTTCTCTCAAAAGATTATTGACAAGTTCTTTAGACCTTTCTATGCTGGAATTTTTCTCGAGGACAAACTATCTACAAGCAGCCGCATGTTTGAGTTTGTTTTCAAGATGTTTGCGATAGGAAATGCCACGTTACCAGCAAAAGGAATACAGGCTATTCCTGAACAGATGGCTAGCGCACTGCCAGACAGTTCTATAAAATTGAGTACCACTGTAGAACGTGTTGTGGGCAGTCAAATAACGCTCGCTGGTGGTGAGCAATTGGAGTCAGATTACACCATTATTGCCTCACAGGCAGATCAACTTGTACCTAATTTACCCATATCAAATCTGCCATGGCATCAGGTAAGTGTACTGTATTTTGAGACCACATATGAAGGTTTGGGCAATCCAATGATAGGTCTAATTGCAGATGAAGATGCACTATGTAATAATTTTCATTTTTTGCAAGATGTATTCCCAAATCATAACAGTGTGCTGAGTGTTAGCGTGGTGAAAAAACATGATTTAAGCGATACTGAGCTAGAAAGGAAGGCAAGAGAAGAAATGAAGCGGCATGCACAAATTGACTGCGGCAAGTTGATTAAATGCCAGCATATAAAAAAGGCGTTACCCAAATTGGGAAGCATTAATTACAGCATGGAACCTACAGAGACGCAACTAACTGAACATGTTTATCTTGCAGGCGACCATTTAAGTAATGGTTCACTCAACGCTGCAATGCTTAATGGTAAAGCCGCAGCGCAAGCCATCATTGAGAAAATTGAAAATAGAGTAGTGGTTGGCTAGGCTGCTGGTCGCTTGATATTCTTGGGAAATTTCATCAGGATACTGGTGCCAACACCATATTCTGACTCGATGCTTATGGTACCCTCAAGATGTTCCAATAATCTTTTAGTCGTTGCGAGACCTATTCCTGTTCCTTTATTTCCATTGCGATCCTGCTCAGAAGCTGTGTAGAACAGTTTAAACACGCTATCTAATTTGTCACTCTCGATACCGCGCCCGTTATCCTCTACCTGGATAGTATAGTGGTCGTCAAATTCTTTCATTTGAACATGGATGATCGTTTGAGCCTTATCACCGTACTTAACGCTGTTGGTGACTAGATTGAGTAGAATTTGCTGCAATGCCGCCTTGCTGGTATGCATGGATACATCCATCTCTGGAGCATAAGTGACAAGAACATCTTCCTTAGTTACTGCCATGGTGATAACATCTTCAATCATATCGACATAGCTCACATCCTCATGTTGCTGATTTACTAACTCATCACTCTTGTAAAACATTAGCATACCATCTATGTAACGGCTCAAGCTAATTCCTGCTTCATTGAGATAGGACAAATAATTAATAGACTTCTCGCTTAAAATATCTTGATTCTCTTTCTTGAGCAATCCAGCAATCATCATGATATTTGAAAGTGGCGCCTTAAGGTCATGAGATACAATACCCGCAAAATCTTTTAACTCCTCATTGCGCTCCTTAAGTTCGTTCTGTGTTTTAAGTAATTGTTTGACGCTATAGCGTTCTTCAAATAATAACATGACATGATTTGCCATGGATTTAAGAGCACTTAATTGAGAGTCATTAAGTTCTCGAGGTTTAGAATCAAAAACACATAAGCTACCTAACTTATAACCATTCTTATCTATGAGTGGAACTCCAGCATAAAAAATTGCTGTACCACTAGTAACAAAAGGATTGTCCCTAAACCGCTCATCTTCTCTAGCATCAGTAACAATCATCACATCATCTTCTTGAACAATAGTATGTGCACAAAACGAAATATCTCGTGGTGCAGAACCCAAGTCAACACCATATTGGGATTTGAAGAAGGTTTTGTCCTTATGGACTAGATTAATTAATGCTATAGGAGCTTGACATATACTTGCAGTTACCGCTGTAATATCGTCATAAGCCTGCTCTGGCATCGTATCGATCAAATCATATTTATCCAGCGCTTGTAAACGTCGTTTATCATCGGCAAGTATAGGTGCTGGTATCATAAAAATATAAGGTTGCTGCAAAATAGTATTATCTACCACGACCCATGCAGGACACAGGTATTAATTATATGCTAAAAAAAGATGCCATTAATACTGATCGGCCGATGCGGGAATCAAATTCAGAAAATACCAGTCTCTATGATGCATGCTGGTTTACAAGACATTCTTTCTATAAATAAAATTTAAAATAGGTCTATAGACGCCTAATAACCTATGAATCATGATTATGTAATTTTTTGTAATAAAAGTCCCTTTGTGGTAAGCTTAAGCCAAAAAGCTTGTGTTCATCGGCTCGTACCACAGTATCTACATAACTTTGAATTTTTCCCCATTGTTTATGAAAAACATTACGATTCTACTCGCATTATTATTTATTGCCACTTCTGCATCATGTCAAAAATCTAAGAAGAGCGAAGTTCCTCAAGCCGTACAAGCAAATTTCATGTCAAAGTATCCAGGAGAAAATGATCCGGACTGGAAACTAGATGATCACGGATATTGGGAATCGCACTTTAAAATTGAGGGCATTAAATACCGTGCAGACTTTGAAGCAAATGGTGCTTGGGTCGAGACGGAAACTAGTATTTCTAAAAAGGATTTACCAGAAGCCATTAAAAGCGTCATCAAAGACAAGTACGCAGACCGCAAAATTACAGAAGTTGAGTTGGTTCAACACTTCAGTAAAGGGCAGTTTTACGATGTGGAGTTCAAACAAAAAGGTAAAAATATGGATGTCGAGTTTAGGAGTGATGGCTCCATTATTGAGGTCAACTAATTTGATGACTTAATTATTTTTCACCTTTAGAAACAATTTTAATAGGTAGGCGCACGGTTATCGTCGTACCCTTTTTATTTCCAGTTATAAAAGTGATGTCACCTTCATGAAGCTCTGCAATCATTTTTGCGATATAAGTACCTAAACCAGTACCACGCTCCTTACCCGAAGTCACGTATTTACTAAAAAAGTTCTCGCGCACATCTTTAGGAATATTCCCTTTATTAGTGATGTGGACTAAAAGCACATCATCAGTATTCAACTTGATTTTAATACGCTCCTTTTTAGGCGATGCCTCGATAGCATTGCTTAATAAGTTTTGAAACAGGTGATCTAGATAAAATTTATCTGCTTTGATTCTCAGCGATGTTTCACCAGGGATCACTTCTTCGCCATCAAGCTTCATGGTAAGCTTAAGCTTCTTGCGATTGATAAGATCTTTATAATCCTTAGTCATCGTTTCTAAGGATTGGATAAGATCAAATTCTTCAATTTTTGGTTCATAATCACCACGCTCCATATCGGCATAATCCTTGGCACTGGTGAGCAATTGTAGCGTATCGATCCCTATGTGTTTGATGGTCTCGATCCATTTCATTTGCTTCTCATCCACATCAGTCTTTGCAAGAATATCAGCTACTGACACAATAGTTGCTAGACGATTGCGCATGTCATGTTCAGCAAGTCTATGTGCAAGATCTTGAGTTTCTAATTTGCGTTCTAGAATTTCTATTGACGTCTCAAGTCGAGCAATGGTCCTGTGCAGCTCATCAGCCCTTACTACAAGAGTCATCTTTCTTATATCTTCCTCATCATTTTCTGTATCGTATTCCTTGAGAAAGGCAGCGTTTGTGATGATCTCAAATTTCTCTTTGGACTTACCGTAAACAGTCCATCGACCAGTCAATTCATATTCATCCTTAAGAAATCTCTCATGCAGATTTACCAGTTGATCCTGGGATTCATCAGGCACCACCATGGTAAACGGGTTCCCTATAAGTTCCTCACGAGTATAACCATAGATATCACAGTAGGTAGCATTAACATCAGTAAAATGACCGTTAGCATTAGTAACACAAATACCTATGGGCATGTGTTGAAAAACCTTGAAGGACAATTCATGATCGTGTTCAAATAGACCCTTAATAGTATTGAGTCCTTGCTGGGCATTATCTTTCTGCTGAGAAACAGACATAACCTTGTTTAAGTTTTGAGGTTAAAGTATAAACAAATTTAAAATATTTTTAATAATAAAAAGTTGTTTCCTACATTTTGAGGCGCATTCTTACAATTGTTACGCTTTCGCGAAAGCGTAATCTCCACTAAAACCTAGCATTTAAAATTATCCTAAGTTTTTTTTCTTACATTTGACTATGCTTACAGTAGAATTATACACCAGAATTGAAAACCGCCGTCGCTGTCGCTAGACCTCGAGTGCATTGCCGTTTAATCAATTGTAAAATTTCTACCTATGTTTTTCCTTCCATATTTATCGAGCAATAGTAATCCAAGAATGGTTATGTTGTTGCGCCGCCGCCGTTAAAGGCTGTTAATTTTTTACAGAACTTTAGGTGTGTCCAGTTCTCTTTTCGTTAAACATTTTACTCACTTATTAATTCTCTTACAATGAATATTGTAATTGCAAATGAATCGCATTTCAAATATGCTTATATTATATGCGAGACCATCAACAAATCAGCGGTCGAGCGTGACACTGGTATCGCAAAGCGTACCCCAGAATATATTACTACCAAGATGCAAAACGGGAATGCCGTCATCGCTCTTGATAATCAAAAGTTCACGGGTTTTTGCTACATAGAGCGATGGGATCATGGCAAGTATGTAGCCAATTCTGGATTGATCGTACATCACGATTATCGTGGTAAAGGATATGCAAAACTGATCAAGAAAAAAATCTTTGAACTATCACGCGAGAAATTCCCTGATGCCAAAATCTTTGGGATTACCACGGGCTTACCGGTCATGAAAATCAATTATGAGCTAGGATATCAACCCACTACATTTTCTGAGTTGACTACAGACGATGCATTTTGGAAAGGCTGTCAAACGTGCAAAAACTTTGATGTACTTACACGTACCAATAGAAAGATGTGCTTGTGCACTGGTATGATATACGATCCAGCTAGAAGCATTCCCAAACCAGAAAAAAAGGTCGTGACAAAATCCCTGCATGACCGTTTACAAAACATAAAGAAATCCATTCTCTTTAAAAAAGATCCTACCAAATGAAAAAATTAGTTCTCGCATATAGCGGTGGTCTTGACACATCCTATTGTGCTGTTCACCTATCAAAAGATCTGGGCTATGAAGTCCATGCCGTTAGTGTCAATACAGGTGGTTTTACAATCGATGAAATCGCGCACATAGAATCCAATGCGTATAAAATGGGAGTAAAGACCTATGAAAATATTGACGCCGTTGAGACTTTCTATGATAAAATCGTTAAGTATTTGATTTTTGGCAATGTGCTTAAAAACAATACGTATCCATTATCAGTAAGTTCTGAGCGTATCATTCAAGCCATTGAAATCATTAATTATGCTAATGAAATTGGGGCCACGGCGATTGCCCACGGTTCTACCGGTGCAGGAAATGACCAGGTGCGATTTGATATGATCTTTCAAACTTTTGCACCAGATATGGAGATCATCACTCCAATACGTGATCAAAAGTTATCGCGACAGCAAGAAATTGAATACCTCAAGTTAAATGGTGTCGACATGAATTGGGAAAAGTCTCAGTATAGTGTCAACAAAGGTTTGTGGGGAACCAGCGTCGGCGGTGCTGAGACGCTCACTTCAAACAAGTCATTACCAGAATCTGCTTATCCATCGCAACTGCAGGAAAAGGAACCCAAACAAATAGCATTGAGTTTCACTAATGGCGAACTCACAGCTATTGATGACCACGTTGGCGAATCTCATCATCTCATTGAGCAGCTCAACGATGTCGCATCAGCTTATGCAATAGGACGTGATATTCATGTGGGCGATACCATTGTCGGTATTAAAGGTAGAGTAGGCTTTGAGGCTGCTGCTTCACTGATTCTGGTAAAAGCCCATCATTTGCTGGAAAAGCATACCTTGAGTAAATGGCAACTGCAACACAAGGAATACTTATCCAGTTTCTATGGGATGCATTTGCATGAAGGTCTTTATCTTGATCCGGTCATGCGCAACATTGAGGCGTTTTTACAAAGCAGCCAGAAAAGTGTCACAGGAAAAGTATTTGTTACCTTAAAACCTTATCAGTTTTTATTGGATGGCATTGAATCAGACTTTGATTTGATGAACGCTGGATATGGAACCTACGGTGAGGAAAATAAGGCATGGAGCGCTGATGATGCCAAGGGTTTTATAAAGATCTACAGCAATGCGCAAAAGATCTATCAACAAGTAAATAAGGGCTCATGATTAAGGCAGGAATTATAGGTGGTAGCGGTTTTACTGCTGGTGAACTCATAAGGTTGTTGACCCATCATCCAGCAGTAACGATTGATTTTGTCTTCACAACTTCAAAATCAGGACAATCTATAAGTGATGTCCATCAAGATCTTTATGGTATAATCGACTTAGCGTTTACCGATCAAGTGAACCTTAACGTAGATGTGGTTTTTCTATGTCTGGGCCATGGTAATAGTTCTAAATTTTTGGAGACACATCATTTCTCAAACCAGACTATTATAATTGATTTGAGCAACGATTTCAGGTTAGCGGCAGACTCAGTTTTTCAAGACAGAAAATTTGTTTATGGACTACCTGAATTAAATAGTGAAGAAATTGAGAATTCAAAGAATATTGCAAATCCAGGTTGTTTTGCCACGGCAATACAGCAAGCGATATTACCACTGGCCGTAAATGAAATAATCAAAACAGATGTACATGTCAACGCTGTAACAGGTGCCACCGGTGCTGGAGCGAGCTTGTCTGATACCACAAGTTTCGTTTGGCGCGACAATAACTTCAGTAACTATAAGGCTTTTAATCATCAGCATCTAGATGAAATCTATCAATCTATAACTCAACTGCAATCTGCTTTTGAGCAGAAGGTTCATTTTATTCCTAATCGTGGTAATTTCTCCCGAGGGATTTTTGCCACGGTCTATACTCAATATGATGGTACGTTAGAAGATGCGCAAGGGGTTTATAAGAAATATTATAAGCATGCAGTTTTCACGCATGTGAGCAACAAGCCTATACATTTAAAACAAGTTGTGAATACAAATAATTGCATTCTTCATTTAGAAAAACACGGCGACCAATTGCTGATTACCAGCGCGATCGATAATTTATTAAAAGGTGCGTCAGGTCAAGCTGTTCATAATATGAATCTCGTTTTTGGACTTGAGGAGAAACTAGGTCTTGACCTTAAAGCAAGCTATTTCTAATGGGACTTTTCAATGTATATCCGTTATTTGACATCACGCCAGTTCGTGCGCAAGATGTCTATATCTATGATAAAGACGATAACGAGTACCTAGATCTTTATGGCGGTCATGCTGTAATTTCCATAGGTCACTCGCATCCTACGTATGTAAAAAGACTTTCTGATCAACTCGACAAGATTGCTTTTTACAGTAATTCAATTCAAAATCCATTGCAGCAGCAAATGGCTGATAAGTTGGCACGCCTTTCTGGTTGCCATGATTATGATTTATTCTTATGTAATTCTGGAGCTGAGGCTAATGAAAATGCGCTTAAGGTCGCATCCTTTGCAACAGGCAAAAAGAAAGTGATTGCTTTTAACAACAGTTTTCATGGCCGGACCAGTGCGGCAGTTGCAGTTACTGATAACCCCAAAATTGTAGCGCCTATCAATGCACAGCAGGAAGTCATATTTTGTGAATTGGGTGATGTTAATGCCGTAGAAAAAGCGCTAGAAACAGGTGATGTTTGTTGCATTATCATCGAGACGATTCAAGGCGTTGGTGGACTCGATGAGGCTACTACTAGCTTTTTTGATTTGATAGTTACGCTTTCGCGAAAGCATAATTGTCTCATCATCGCAGACGAGGTACAGTCTGGATTTGGTAGGACAGGAGATTTCTTTGCCTTTCAAAAACACAAATGGACACCTGACTTAATACCAATTGCCAAAGGAATGGGCAACGGATTTCCCGTTGGTGGTGTGTTGATTCATCATGATATCAAAGCAAGTTTTGGGATGCTGGGAACGACTTTTGGCGGCAATCATCTGGCTTGTACTGCGGTAAACGCAGTGCTAGATGTGATAGAAAGCGAAAACCTAATGCAAAAAGCAAACGATACTTCTACTTACTTTCTTGACCAAATCAAAGAGATTAAAGAAATCAAACGAGTGAAGGGTCGTGGCTTGATGTTGGGATTAGAATTTGATTTCCCAATCGCAGAGCTACGTAAAGATTTGATTCTTAATCATAGGATTTTTACAGGGAATTCCAAAAACCCTAATCTAATACGCATATTACCGTCATTGACGGTACAACAACATCATTTAGATCATTTTGTAACAGCCTTGAAGAAAGCCTTAAAAACTAGAACCTCATGAATCATTATAGCGACTTAAAAGATCTTAAGGATTTTCAAGCGACCGTTGATCTGGCCTTAGAACTTAAAAACGATCCGTATGCTTATGAAGACCTAGGCAAGCGCAAAACTATTGCGATGGTTTTCTTCAATAACAGTTTGCGCACAAGATTAAGTACAGAAAAAGCCGCACGCAACCTAGGAATGGATGTGATGGTACTTAATGTATCAAACTCATGGAATCTAGAATTTGAAGATGGCACCATCATGAATCTTGACACGGCAGAGCATATCAAAGAAGCCACACAGGTCATCGCTCAATATGCGGATATTATTGCGGTACGTGCCTTTGCTAATTTGAAAGACAAAATTGAAGACCAACAGGAAAAGATATTGAACGCCTTCATCAAGAACGCTGGTGTGCCGATAGTCAATATGGAAAGTGCGTTATCACATCCTTTGCAAGGATTGACCGATGCGATTACCATTAAAGAGCAAGAATTGAAGAAAAGACCAAAGGTAGTCTTATCGTGGGCTCCGCATCCACGATCGTTGCCGCATGCGGTAGCAAATAGTTTTATCACCGCAATGAAAATGAGTGATGTCGATTTAGTAATAACAAATCCGCGCGGATATGACCTCGATCCAGAAATCACGGCCGGTACTGAAATCAACAATGACCAGATAGAAGCCTGTAAAAATGCCGATATTATATATGTCAAGAATTGGAGCAGTTTTGACAGCTATGGTAAAGTCATACAGCAAGATATCGATTGGATGATGACTCAAGAAAAATTAGGCCATGCGAAATTCATGCATTGTCTACCGGTGAGGCGCAACGTGGTGGTAGAAGATGCTGTCATTGACAGTGATCAATCAGTAGTGATTGAGCAAGCTGGAAATAGGACGTTTGCGGCGCAGGCTGTTTTGAAGTTGCTGCTTAAAGACTTAAACTAATACAACAGGTGCTATAATTTAAAATACTTAAAATTAAATAGTTAATTAAAAGAGATTGAAGATATTTGAAACAGATCGATTGGAAGTGAGAAGGCTTAAACAATCTGATGAATTGTATTTCACAGAATTGTTGACGAGTGCCGTTATCTTGGAAAAAATTCCTGTAAAACCAGCTACAGCAGAAATCGTAAAGGATCGATTTGAAACCTTCCAAAAAATGGAATTATCAGATTTAGGTTCAACAAAATGTTTTTGTGCGATTGTGGAGAAAGGAAAGGATGAAGCGATAGGACTTGCATTATTTCTTATTGAGAATAATGAACAGGAACTGGGTTATCGATTTAGACCAGATTATTGGAGAAAAGGATATGGCACCGAGGTCGCAAAAGGTATGCTGGACTACTATTTTAATGTGTTAAGAGTGTCTAAGGTTATTGCAAATGCAAACGTTGAAAATCCGGGTTCCATAAGGATCTTGAGCAAATTGATGAATTTTGAAAAGGAGTTTTTCAATGTTGAATTGAATTGCACAGATCGCAGTTACTCAATAACAAAAACCGAATGGAGTGATTAATTCTAATTATCACGTCTCACGACTGACAAAATATCAAAATGAACGATCTTAAAATTATAAAAATAGGAGGTAAGCTCATCGATGATGAGGCTATGTTGAATGCTTTTTTAAAAGACTTTGCAGAGATAAAAGAACCAAAAGTACTGATTCATGGCGGTGGTACTATTGCGTCTCAAATTTCCAACGAGCTAGGAATAACAGTAAAGCAGATTGATGGTCGCCGCATTACCGACGATGCGACGCTAGACATCATCACGATGGCCTATGCAGGCAAGATCAACAAGAATATTGTTGCCAGATTGCAAGCTTTGGATTGCAATGCGTTAGGACTTACAGGCGCCGATGGTAACAGCATAACCTCTAAAATAAGAGACAAAAGTCCTATTGATTTTGGCCATGTGGGTGATCCAGTAAAGGTCAATACGACTTTTATTCAAAGTCTGCTGGATCAAGAAATCACCTCAGTTTTTTGCGCTATTACACACGATGGTGCTGGTCAATTACTCAATACTAATGCAGATACCGTTGCGGCAGTTTTAAGTTCCGCTTTCGCGCTCCGCAATGAGCCTGCCGGAGAGCGTCGTCCTGAGTTTGTCGAAGGGCGCCGTCCTAAGCCTGTTGAAGAAAAAGCATACAGAACAAAGCTCTATTACTGCTTTGAAAAAGCTGGAGTATTGAGAAATATAAACGATGAATCAAGTTTGATTGAGCACATAAACTTCAAACAATACCAGCAATTAAAAAATGATGGAGTAATTGCAGATGGAATGTTACCCAAATTGCAAAACAGTTTTGAAGCCCTTGAAAATGGTGTATCAAGCGTGCACATAGGGTTGCCATCTATGATAAACAGCAATATTAATCATACAACCTTGAGTTTATGAATTTACTGACACAAGAAGCGATTGAATTGCTCAAGAGTTTGATACAGACACCATCATTTTCAGAGGAAGAAGATAAAACCGCAGATTTAATTGCTGATTGGTTGATAAACCATCAGGTAGAAGTGAAGCGAGACAGAAACAACATATGGGCTACCAATAAGCATTTTGAAGAAGGTAAACCTACGCTATTGCTCAATTCGCACCACGATACCGTAAAACCCAACAAGGCCTACACTCGTGACCCATTTACAGCGACTGTAGAAAATGATAGGTTGTATGGCCTAGGAAGCAATGATGCAGGCGGTTGTCTAGTGAGCTTGCTGGCGACTTTTGTTCATTTTTATGACCACCAACATTTGAATTACAATCTCGTCATCGTCGCCAGCGCCGAAGAGGAAAATAGCGGCACCAATGGCTTATGCAGCATGTTGGATATCATTCCGCATATTGATGTGGCAGTCGTTGGAGAACCTACACAGATGCATCTTGCGGTAGCAGAAAAAGGGTTGGTGGTCTTTGATGCCGTCGTTACAGGAACAGCAAGTCATGCGGCACATCCTAATGATGATAATGCGATTTACAATACCATTCCTGTGTTAGAATGGTTTAAGAATTTCGCTTTCGCGAAAGCGTCACTTGTATTAGGTCCAGTAAAAATGACGGTCACACAAATCAATGCAGGCGTCCAGCACAACGCCATACCATCACAGGTAGAATTAGTGATCGATGTGCGCGTTAACGATGCTTACTCAAATCAGGAAATAGCCGATATCTTAACAGCAGAATCACCGTGCGATAGCATCATACCACGTAGTCTGCGGTTAAATTCATCGAGCATTCCCTTGGATCATGATATTGTCAAGGCAGGCATTGCTTTAGGCAGAGAAACATACGGCTCACCAACGCTATCTGACCAGGCCGTGCTAACCTGTCCATCGGTAAAATTGGGACCAGGTTTAAGCCAGCGATCACACACTGCAGATGAGTTCATTTATGTAAGCGAGATCGTGGAAGGAATAGAGATTTATAGGGAGATATTAGAAAACATCTTGTAAGTATTAAAGAAGAAAGATTAAAGACTTGAAGAATAGAGGATTAGAGGATTTGATGGAAAATAAGAGGGCTTTTTGAAATTGGCATTGGCAAGTCTGTCGTAAAAAATGAAGCTATCGTAGCGTTTAAAAGAAAATTTGTCGGTATGCAGTTAAGTGGTGATCAGTTTAAAACATATGATAGGAACGAAATGAATGTTCCAACGAAAGCGGTTTAATTTTCTTTAGCGCAGGAAGCGAAATTTTTAGACAGGTGTGCCACAGCCTAGACTTTTTGGTTACTTTTTCGGTAATGGAAAAAGTAACAAACGAATAAATTGAATTAAATGCTTCGTCAAATAATTAATATGAAACGACAGAGCATTTCATCATATAACTCGAATTAAGGCAGTAAAGAATAAAAAACAATATGAAACTTTGGGATAAAGGACTTAAAATAGATGATCGCATAGAGCAATTCACGGTTGGGAACGATCGTGAAATTGATTTACATATTGCGGCTTATGATGTTCAAGCATCTGCTGCACATGCTAAAATGCTTAATAAAATCGGTATTCTGGATGCGACAGAGTTGGATCAATTGCTGCAAGGTCTTGAAAAGCTCAAAACACAAATCACCAATGGTGAGTTTGTTATTGAGGACACGTTTGAAGATGTACATTCTAAAATTGAGCACGAGCTTACCGTAATGTACGGCGACGTTGGTAAAAAAATCCACACGGCAAGATCACGTAACGATCAGGTGATTACTGCCTTGCAATTATTTTACAAGGAACAATTGCAAGACATTCAGTCCAAAACTCACGAACTTTTTGAAACACTACTGAACCTATCCGATAAACACAAAGACCAATTATTACCAGGCTACACCCATCTACAAGTTGCAATGCCATCATCGTTCGGTTTATGGTTTTCTGCGTATGCAGAGTTATTGGTGGACGACAATTATTTGTTAGATGCAGCTTTAAAAACTGTGGATCAAAATCCACTAGGAAGTGCGGCTGGTTATGGTAGTTCATTCCCGATCGATAGAAGCGTGACGACCCAAGAAATGGGATTCGCCACCATGAAATACAACGTGGTTGCAGCACAAATGGCTCGCGGTAAAAGCGAGCGTACCATTAGTTATGCTTTGGGTAGTCTTGCCAACACACTTTCACGATTCTCGATGGACATATGCTTGTACTTGAGCCAAAATTTTGGTTTTGTGAGTTTTCCTGATGAATTGACGACTGGCAGCAGCATCATGCCACACAAAAAGAATCCAGATGTCTTTGAATTAATTAGAGGTAAGTGTAATCGCATTCAGGCACTGCAAAGCGAGATGGTGTTGATTACTAATAACTTGCCCAGCGGTTATCATCGCGATTACCAGCTACTCAAAGAGTCCATGATTAGAGCAATCATCGATATGCAGGATTGCCTCGCAATCATGAACTACTCTATAAAACAAGTAATTGTAAAAGATATAGATCTCAACGATCCCAAATATCAATACCTGTTTACAGTAGATAGCATCAACAACCTAGTCGTTGATGGCGCTGCCTTTAGAGATGCATATAAAACCATTGGCGGTCAAGTCGAGGCAGGAACCTATCAACCAGATTATTCTAAAAAGCATAGCCATGAAGGCAGTATTCATAATCTCAATCTAGCAGAGATTAGAAATAAGTGGCAATAGATTTTCAATCCAATACCATTGGGTACAACAATAATTCTGTGCTTTAATCTATTGGCAAAATCGATTCTTGCAATAGTACATTACGGTCATAGAATGTTCTAGCTTTGCCCGCTTAATTGGAATAAGTCCAGCCTACAATGAGTATTTCTAAAAAAACATGGTTACTTATTATTGCATTTTTTTGCGTGTATGTTTTTTGGGGTAGTACGTTCCTATGGAACAAGATGGCCGTCAAGGAATTACCACCATTTTTCCTAGCTTCAATTCGTTTTACAAGCGCTGGTCTGTTGGTTTTTGCCATCTCTATTGCTACTAGAAAAAGCCTTGCCATTACACGTAAGCAGCTTCTCAATTGTACGCTCGCTGGATTTCTATTTCTCGCCTACGGCAATGGTGTATTTGTCTGGGCGCTCAAATGGGTAGATACAGGCTTTGCTTCCTTGTTAGCTTCCTTACAACCGCTCATAATTTTACTCATGATGCGCGTGATACAACGCAAGAAACTACAATGGAAATCCATGGTAGGCGTGACGCTGGGTATTATTGGTATGTACCTGCTGGTAAGCCAGAAAGATATAATCTCAAAGGAAGGAATGGTCATTGGGATCCTGATGATCCTAAGTTGCCTGATTGCCTGGTGTAGCGGTAGCCTGTTTGTTGCCAAAGCTGATTTACCAAAGAACTTTTTTGTCGCCACCGCTTACCAGATGATCGCAGCTGGAGTGATACTAGTCATTGCCAGCCTATGTTTTCAAGAACCGTGGAAATCACCGCTAGTCTGGCAGGACAACACACAAATCGCTATTATTTGTTTGATTTTATTTGGTAGCATTGCGGCCTTCACGTCATTCAATTATTTGTTGAAACATGTCTCGCCAGAGAAGGTCACCACTTCCAGCTTTGTGAATCCTGTAATAGCTATTTTATTAGGTTGGTATTTCCTAGAGGAATCAATCAGTTTACAGACAGGTATTGCGGCTTTGTTATTGCTCACTGGTGTATATTTTATCAATAGCAGGAAGCGAGATAAGCCAGTGGTAGTGGCTAAGACAAAAGTTTGACTCGTGCGATATGATTGTACTAAGTTAGCTTTCGCGAAAGCGTAATTCTAACCATCATCCTGACTTTTCCAATTACAAATGTGCGACATCATGTAATTATGACAATCTCATCTCATGGATGTATTCCCTAAGGATCATCACTTATTTTTGCAGCTTTTAAAATCTTGAAATGGGCAGGAAGACATCTAACAAAATGCGATTGTATCACAGGAATCTAGGGTTCTTTCTGGCTGGTATCATGGCGGTCTATGCAATAAGTGGTATTGCCTTGATATTTAGAGATACCGATTACTTGAAAAAAGAGGTAATTCATGAAAAGCGTATCGCCACAAATCTAGACCAAGCCGCGCTGCGCACCGAGCTGCGGATCAAGAAATTAGAAGTCATTAAAACCTCTAACGATACACTTTACTTTAAAGAAGGAACTTATAATACGGCGACTGGCGATGCCGTGTTTACTAAAATGCAAACACCTTATTTGCTTGATAAACTCCAGCATTTTCATAAAGCCAAAACTGGCGATCCACTTTACTATCTCAATATCTTTTTTGGCGTTGGGCTGCTGTTCTTTGTAGTATCCGCTTTTTGGATGTTCATGCCATCAACACCTATCTTTAAAAAAGGTGTTTTGTTTGCCGCGGCTGGACTGGTGTTGACTTTACTACTATTGTTCATTTAAGGCTCAACGGTTGGTCTTGAATCATATGAATACAAAAAGCGAGTGAATCTGTGGATTTACTCGCTTTTGTATTTATTTGAGATTCATAAGTTTATGTAGCAATGATTTTTATTGCTCCTTTACCACAATGTATTTTTTGTCTGCTTCACTATACGTAAGAAACTCACTGAAACTGCTTGTCCTATCAATTATTTCTTTATCGCAATTTTCATCATAGCGATAATTGGTAGTTATCGAATTAAGAGATATTGGTTTAAAGCGATTTCCTGTATGTAGCTGCGTGAAAAAAATAATTTTTGATTTTTCGAAAGATACATTCTCACACGATCCATCAGTATGGCCATGTGATTCCTCAATTTTAAAACTGTTTAAGATTTCAACGATCTTCTTATTTTCAACATAATATAAATTTAAATATACAGCATGGTAGGGATCTATTCTTGAGCTACCACCATAATTATAGGTAAGTCCAAAAGCTGTTTTATAATTATTTATATTTTGAAATGAAAGGTCAATTTCTATCGAACTTAAATACAAAGCATCTGATGTCCACGCGTTTTGTTTGACGTAGTGTGTGTAAAATTCTTTTGTTTGACTATTCCAAATGACAGTATGATTATCAATGTCATAGCAATAATCACAATCCTCATATCTACCAGAAATTACTGGTAGTACAGCGATTATCCTGTCACTGCTATATTCATCAAAGGCAACTTTGTCTCTCAACAAATCATTTTCATCTATATCGAGAAATTGAATAGCAGCTTTTACCAGTTCATCTTCTATTGCTTCTTGAGCACTACTTAAAGTGGCAACTAATAAAGCTGCTAAGCACAACATCTTACGCATAATTCAAATATTACGGTATCATTCATCTATCGTCCTGATAGGCGATCGTGGTGTAGGCCATTCTCGGCGTTCGCCAGTACGGCTATCAATAGGCAATACAGCTTGTTCACGACTGGTTTTATCTGGATCTTCGCTGGCTTTATAGGCCAATATTGCTGTCAAAATAGCGTTGTTGCGCACATCATCAAAAACGATCTTGTCATACGTATCGCGATTAGTGTGCCAGGTGTAATTCCAGTAATCCCAACTCAATGAACTCAAACTAAACGCCGGCGCGCCAGCTGCCTGAAAGCTCGCATAATCAGAACCGCCACGAGCTGGTGATCCAGGAAAACTTGTCTCAATCTTATCAGTTATGTCGTTAGGAACAGCGTTGAGCCAACTGCTCAAATAATCATAGGATTGCAAGAAACCACCGCCAGAAAGTCTTACCACGCGACCAGTACCATTGTCTTGATTGAATACGGCTTGTACGCCAGCTACAATTTCTGGATGATCTTCAACGTAGGCTCTTGAACCGTTGAGACCTTGTTCCTCGCTACCCCATAAACCAACAATGATGGTGCGTTTAGGGTTAGGGTAGTGCTTCTTTAAAATACGTGCTGCTTCCATCATCGTGATAGATCCAGTACCGTTATCTGTAGCACCGGTACCGCCATCCCATGAATCATAGTGAGCACTCAGGATCACATATTCTTCGGGTTTTTCAGTTCCTTTAATGGTTGCGATAGTGTTGAATGTAGGTTGTTTACCTAGATCTTTTGATTGGGCGTTGATGTGCAGTTTTGGCGTGTGGCCTGATGCTGCCAGGCGATAGAGTAGTCCATAATCTTCTAGTTCTAGGTCGATGGTAGGAATCTCTTTAGTGCGAGCACTGAAGATTTTATTGACGCCAAATCCTCTTGACCAATTGGAACCTATTATAGCAACCGCTCCAGCTTTTTCAAGTGCCTCGTCTATAGATCTAGAGTTGTGACCCATATTGCGCAAGTTGT
Organism: Nonlabens ponticola; assembly: GCF_003966335.1. Lineage (NCBI taxonomy): Bacteria > Pseudomonadati > Bacteroidota > Flavobacteriia > Flavobacteriales > Flavobacteriaceae > Nonlabens > Nonlabens ponticola. The sequence goes on from NZ_CP034549.1 coordinate 1,977,933, forward strand.
CTCTATAGGAGTCACGCATGCTGTCTCGATCCTTTTTCATTTTTTCAAAAGAAGCATCAGTCGCATATTCTTCCCAGTTTTCATCGGGTCGTCCAGTAGGCTGTGGCATGGACGTGAGAACGATCTTTCCCTTGATGGTCTTGAGCCAGTTGTTGAATTGATCTTCATTTTCTATCGTTGGTAAGATTACAACCTGTGCTTCAAGGCCTTTTTTGCTGGTGCTAGGACTCCATGCGAGTTGGGTTCCTTGTAGGCTCTCGACTCTAGGTTCTAGCATATCGACGTGCGTGATACCACGCTGCCAGCCTTGCCAGTCACCATAATTTTCTAGTTGTGCATCGATGCCCCAGGAATTAAACTTTTGTACGGCCCATTTGCCAGCCTGCTTCATCTGTGGCGATCCTACCAGTCGCGGCCCGATAACATCCATCATCTCGTGTGCTAGGGATTCTAATTGAGAGTTTTCGGTAGCTTCCTTTATAATGGCGTCGACTACTGGATCATTTTCTTGTGCGATCAAGGTTCCTGTGCATAAAATTACGGATAGGAGTGTGGTGGCTAACTTGTTCATATTTCTATTGTTTGTCTTTATATCTGTGGTTAGTGATGTGGTTTTTGATGATTTTGCTTTCGCGAAAGCTGACACGGTAAATGCATCATGCAAATTATTATATATCGATCAAGAAAGATGCTTTTCAAAAAAGTCGATAGTTCTAGACCAGGCCAGTTGCGCTGCCTCTTTATCATATCGAGGCGTCGAGTAATTGTGAAAACCATGATTGGCGCCATCGTAAAAATGAGCAGTGTGTTCAATGTTGTTGCGTTCAAGAACTTCTTTATAATCAGGCCAGCCGGCATTTACTCTATCATCAAGCCCAGCATATTGCAATAGTAGCGGAGCACTGATTTCCGCAGCTTGAGAAGCATCAGGTTGCCTGCCATAGAATGGTACGGCGGCACCTAGATCAGGTAGTTGTACGGCCATCATGTTTGCGATCCAGCCGCCAAAACAGAAACCAACCACACCAACATTGCCGGTGCAATCTGGAAGGTTTTTCAAATAATGGTACGCGGCAATAAAATCTTCTAGCATCTCTAATCGATCACGAGTGCGCTGCATCGCACGACCTTCATCATCATTACTAGGATAACCACCTAGTGGGCTAAGTGCATCTGGTGCCAGTGTGATGAAACCATCGATGGCGCCTTGACGACCTACATCTTCTACATAAGGATTGAGGCCTCGATTTTCATGAACCACGATAATGCCGTGTACTTTTTTATCAAGCTGTGACGGTCTTGAAAGTAGTCCTGTAATATCGCCGCCACCTTTAGGTGAACTATATGTTATGTACTCACTTTTAAATCGATCGTCATCGATTGCCACTGTTGGATTATCATAGTCAGGTTGTACAAAACTGAGCAGGCTAGGTAGCGTGAGAGCGCCTACGGCAAAGACCGATAATCGCTCTACAAAGGCGCGACGATCAATTTTATTATGTGCATAATCGTCATAAAGATCCAGTACTTCTTGAGAAATATCCTCGCGTTTGAGCTGCGCCATGATGTAGGTGGTTTAAGATTCTTAAAGCTATTACTTTTTTGACTAATGCATAGGCAGTAGAGTAGTGCAAGTGCCACTGATAAAGGATCATGATAATTACCATTACTTGTGCACCCGAAGTTTGTAATAAGACAACATGCTAACCATCAACGAAGTAACTTATTGAATGTTAGGGAAATAATTATGATTATTGTGGTTTAAATAGTCCATCTTTGTACTTTAATAATTTATAACAATAACATGAGTACAGGAACAGTAAAATTTTTTAACGAGACAAAAGGATTTGGATTTATCACTGAAGAAGGTGTAGAGAAAGATCACTTTGTACACGTGACAGGCTTGATCGATGAAATACGTGAAGGCGACGAGGTTTCTTTTGACCTTAAAGAAGGTAACAAGGGACTTAACGCAGTAAACGTAAAAGTACTATAATATATACTTGACACTATTGCATTCTGTGATGCTAACCCATCCAGAATTACACTTAAAACCCATCATTTTGATGGGTTTTTTTGTGGCTTGAATTAAATTTATTTTCTGTGGAACGATTCGCCTTCAGAGTTTTAAATAACAGCGATGAATTTTCCCATATACGGAACAGCCTAATTAATGACTTAATTGAATTTGAGCGTATCATGGCGAAGACGATTCCTGTTGTGGATTTGCATATAAGTGACGACAGTTTGTTAGTGGCTCGCTGTGACGATTAGGGTGTTGGTACTTATAAGATTTGTAATGTTTAGGAATTTAACATTGCAAGAAAAGATAAATATGACTTATGTTCTATAATATATATTATGTCAAATAAATGAGCATCACTGACTAAGGTGACACTCCAACAATATCCTATTTAATTAGCGTGATGCAACAGCATCTACTTGCATCGACTTCGCTCTAATAATATATCCATTAAACGATTGTCTAAGCGCAAAGGTCCTGTTCTTGAATTTTCCAATGCCAGGCGAATACTCTAACAATACTTTATTAGGTTCATTTGGCTGTGCTGCATAAATATATTGAATGACTGAAGCAAGAAATCTATTGTCACCTTCATAGATATCAAATTCTACTTTGTATCTATTTTTATTAAGTTCTGGTGTGACTTTTAGATTTCTTTTCAAACCTTGAATCTTGTGACGTTCGTTAGATTTCAAGGTTTGTTGTGGCCTATCATTATTTAAGAATTGACCCGCTGAACTATTGAACTCAAGCAACAATCCTATTGAATCATTATTCACGTTGACATATTGTTGAACAAACTGTGGAATTTTTTTCTCACCTAAATCATCTACATTAACTAAATCTGCATCAAACTCAAAACCAATAAGATATTCTTGGTTTTGTACTATCGATGCTAATTCATCTAATTCCAATTGCGATGCGGATTCATCTTCAATTTTAGCACTATTACAACTGGTAATAGCAAAGACAAAAAAGATGAAACCGAAAAATTTATAAAACTGATTCATAATAAAATTTATATTGATTCCTAAAATAAAATGCCACAAGTATCATTCCAAGCAAACTGATAGTAAAAGATTGATCTTTAATCTTGGCTTACAGAATTGATGGTACCTCTATACTCCATCCTAGTACGCTGATTACTATTTACATAGATTACGGCATTCTTGTTGGCAAACAGAATGAGATCCACATTATAGTTCTCAGTTCCTTGATTTACCTCAAAGCTTATATCGTAACGGCGTTTATTATCATCAGCACTGATTTCATAATCATCTGGTGAATCTTCAAAAACAATTCCTGTGTCTCCATCAGTACCTGCATAACTACCTGCCTGACGGCGCTCACCATAAAAAGGCAAATTAGCCATCACTTGATCGTTGCCTATTTGCATGAAATGTCCATCGCCACTTATATCTATACGTGCTGCGCTATCGCCGGTATTAGTCAATACCTGATTGATGACTTGCTGGCTTGCATAAGTATTGCTGGGATAAGCGGCCTGTGCTTCAATACGCAATTCACCGCTGTTGATCATAGCTTGTAATTCTTGCCATTCTTCTGTAGTTCCAGTTTTCTGTACACTGCACGAGCTTATTACAGCCAAAATCATTGATAAACCAATCCATTGTAAACTCTTTGACATCTTTCTCATCTTCTCTTTTTACCCAAAAGATAGCGAGTTAGCGTATATCTCTATGAGAATAACATCTTAAAATTCAAGAGGATGTGATCCAGCTTATCTCTTAAGCGTAAAATTTCCTGAAATTTCCTGGTTGACATAATAAATACGATACCAATAATCTGCACTGGGTAATGGCTCATTATTGATGGTACCATCCCAAAAATTATTATCAGCATCAATCAAGGCAACTAGCTTACCATAGCGATCAAAGATTTCCACTCGAGCATCGGGAAAGGATTCAATATTTCCCAGAGTCCATGTGTCGTTGAATCCATCTCCATTAGGCGTGAAAAATTGGTCGATTCCCAATTTATTGAAAACATCGCGCACAATGACACATCCATTAGAATCTGTCACCGCGATTCTAACTTGTAAGAGGTTTGCTATTTCAATGTTATTGCTTGTTTGAAAAGGCTCCTCATTGAAGCTATACAGGAAATCACCGTCGTTGGTTACCACAGTCAAAACATCATCTACTTCAGCTATGGATAGAATTTGTGGTACCACTACTTCTCTCACTTCAAAGGTTGCCGTATCGCTACATCCTGCATCATTAGTCACTATAACGTTATAAGTACCTGCGGTACTTACGTTGATGCTAGGTGATTGCTCACCACTACTCCACTCATAACTAGCATTCCCTGTAAACATTGGGTTGAGTTCAATTTCTTCATTGGGACAAATAAGGAATGTACCACCTGAGAGCCGTGGCTTCTCACCAATGATAAATTCAATCGCTGCTCGCTCATCGCTGATACAACCTGTGGCTGCGTCTCGATTTTGGGCATAATAAAAGCCAGTCTCACTTACCCGTAAAGAATTACTGGCAGTAACGATAGGTGTACCACCAACTGCTTGATCAAACCACGCCACTTCTACACCATCATTTGCCTGAACTTCCAGCAAGCCTTCTTCTCCTTCACAAACGACGACCTCGCTTTCAAGTGCAATAGGAATTGGGACTTCGGTAACTGTATATTGAAATGCTTCAGAAATATTGGCGCACTCATTACCTACTAGATTAGCCGCATCTTCGGCTATTTTGATACGGTAAAAGGTCGTTTCTTCAATCATTTCAGTGATCAATACAGGATTGTTTGCACCAGCGATGTCATCATAGTTCTCTCCATCAATACTGGATTGCCATTGATATTCTGGTGAGTCAAATACGGCTTCCTGTGTGTTGACACTTAGTTCAATGGATTCTGCCATATCGCTACCGCATCGTCCAGAGGCAATTTCACCATTTTGATCACGCAGTTCTACAGCATCGCCACAGGTTTTAAAAGTGATGTCATCTATCGCCAGATCATTACCGCAACCGCCTTCACCTTCATTAATCATTTTTAGGATACAGCCATTTTGCCCAGCGCTGGTGGTAAACGTGAGGCCATATTGTATCCAGATGGGATCATCCTCTGCAAATCGTGGTTGCATAACACCTTCAGCTAGCCTATTAGTATCGGTCGCATCCCATATCTCAAAACGCACTTGCACGGGAATCTCGATACCAGCACAAGCATTAGGTGAGCCATCCAACAAATTGATAATCCAGGCACTGAATTCATAATTTGTATCACCACACAAACCGTTAATGGTCGTTTGAAAAAATTGATCAGGCTCAAAAGATGCATTGACAATTAGCGCCTTCCCATCTTGATCGCCAGTGTGATCGCCTACCACATGAAGACTGTTGAGTTGTCTCAAATTGCTAGAAATCGTGTATTCACCATCCTGCGTTCCCGAGTTGACAAAGCGGTAGCTGGTTTGCATACTACTCAATGGCGGCCCACTTGTGGTACCTGACCCAAACGTTTCCTTAAATATATCCTCACTGGATGCACCGGTGCAAAATCCTAGTTGCGCTTTCGCGAAAGCGGAAAAAACAACCATCATCACAACGACCAGTAAATATCTCATAGGCGACTAAGATAAACAGGAGTTGCGGATTTCAAATTGATCAGCAGAGTTTTAAGTGGCAAGCCATACTGCTGACTCATAGTCGCTTAAGTACAAATCTCAACAAGTAACTTAAATATTGCGCAATTCAAACGTCTAACAAATGCTTAAACGATTGCTAAAGAATATCTAAAGTGCCTTTTGTTTATCAACGCTAGCGGTATCTTTAAGTAAAATAATGATTTATGAACGTAGTATATAATTACCAACACGTCACAGGCAGCCAGGAACTTGAAGCCTATACAGAAGAAAGACTTAAAACAATTTTTGAGAGATATAATTGGGTGACCCGTGCAGATGTATTTTTTAGAAATGAGAACACGTCCAGCCGCGAGACTGGAATGATCGCCGAGATACGCTTGAGCGCTCCAGGACCACGTCTATATGCTGAAGAGTCGCACAGCACTTTTAAAGAATCAGTTGCCAAAGTAGTGCAACAATTGAAAACGCAGTGCGAGAAGCGCAAGGCAGACATGATATCTCATTAGATTATGATTTCTCTTGCAACTGACGAGCGAGAAATTGTCTTGCTCTACGACTCAAACAACAAGAATCATCGAGAGATTTATGCCTATGCTGTAGCGGCCAAAAAACCGCTCAATGCTATTGACGTCAATAAGCAGCATACAACAGGAACTCAATGGAGTGAGATTGCCAACAAACTTGATAAAGACGTAAAAGACTTGATCGATACAGATCACAGCATTTTTATCGAGAAGCATGGTAAAAAAGTAAGTCTTACTAATGATGGTGCCATCAAATTGTTGCAAAATGATCCAGAGATGCTACTTTTCCCGATTGCTGTTCAAGGCGATAAAGCAAAGGTGCTACATCTTTACGGTGACATGACAGACTTTATTGGACCTGATACCGCAGCGGTTAACATACCATAACTATTGAATTGAATGATCTATTAAAATCCAGTCTTAAAGGCTGGATTTTATTTTATACTAACTTGCCCTAATATGATTATCTGGATCTCCTTTATTATCATGGTCGGTATCTTTTTGATATTAGACCTTTTTGTTTTTAATCGCAAGGCTCATGTTATTGATACCAAAGAGGCCAGCAAGTACACGGCACTATGGGTAGGAATCGCACTGTTGTTCACGATTGCTGTTTATTTTATTTACGATTACGGCGCGGTAGCAAATCCAGACAATCTTACCGCCGGCAATGCTGCCATAAAATATTTGACAGGTTATTTGATAGAGCTCTCACTAAGTATCGATAACATTTTTGTTATCGCTGTGATCTTTAAATCATTTGCGATCCAGCAAAAATATCAGCATCGCGTGCTCTTTTGGGGTATTGTCGGTGCTCTTGTATTTAGAGCACTCATGATCCTTTTTGGTGTAGCGCTTATAAGTCAAGTTAGCTGGATGACTTATGTCTTTGGAGCGTTCCTATTATACACGGCATTTAAGATGTTGACCTCGCACGATGAGGAATTTGACCCTAAGCAAAGTGCTGTATATAAGTTGGCTAGAAAAATGTTCCCTGTGACTGACCGTATTGATGGTCAAAAGCTATTTGTACGCAAGATGGGTAAACGCATAGCCACTCCTCTATTTTTAGCACTGGTAGTTATTGAATTGACTGATGTACTTTTTGCTCTGGATTCTATTCCAGCGATTCTTGCCATAACTGCAGACCCATTTCTAGTATTTGCCAGTAATATTCTTGCCATAATGGGATTGCGTAGTATGTACTTTTTCCTATCAAACTTGCTTGATAAATTTCAATACATACATTATAGCCTAGTTGCGATATTAGCTTTTGTAGGAATCAAGATGATCCTGGTACATCATTTTCACTTTCCAGAATGGGTATCTCTAGGCTTCATCTTTCTAGCTCTAGGTGTAGGAATGTTGTTCTCAAGCCTCAAAAAAACAACTAAAAAGGATGAACAAGAGTTAAAAGAATCGTTGAACACCACTAAAGATTAACAAAAACGACTAAATCATACGTTTAAACGATATTATTACCGATTATCTGTATATTTGAGTAAATACATTCGGTATATGGTACATTTTAACTATTCACATTTAACGCGCAGTAAGAAGCTTGAAGACTTCATTGAAAGTTCATTAGCAACTATTATCACTAATGATGTGCCGGTTTCTAGCGTCTATTGTTTCTTGAGTCGTGCCTTTGATCATCGTGATCGATTAAAAAGCACCTTAAAGATGCAGGTAAGACTAGAATCAAGTGACAGTTTTGTCCTTGAAAAGTCTGCTGGTAATTTTAAATCTGCCTACAAACAGATGGCTGAAGAACTGCAATACATGTTTAAGAAGTCTGATCCTGATCAGGCTCTGGCATCTGCTTAAAAATTAAAAAATCCCAACATTGCGACATGTTGGGATTTTTTTATTGTAGAACCTAAGCGTATTGGACTGGAACGTGTAATGATACACTAGTACTACGTTTATACAAGCTTAGGACTTGAAAGCACCGTATCCACCGTCGGCCATTAGATTTGTAGCATTAATACTACTTGCTGCATCGCTGGCGAGAAATGCTACCACTTTACCTATTTCCGTAGGATCATTGAATTGCGAATCAGGTATTTGGCTTTTCCAATGTTCCAAAGTCTCTGGACTATCGCTACCTACTTCTTCTAGTATGCTAGTTGCCGTATAGCCAGGCGAAACACTATTGACTCTTATTCCTTTATCGGCTAGATTAACACCTAAGGTGCGCGTCATTTGTACGATACCAGCTTTCGCCACATCATAACCTATATGATTTTCTGGACTCACTACATAATGTGCGCTGATGGAAGCAATGTTTACAATTACACCACCATTACCACGCTTTATCATTTGTTGCGCAAAATCCCGGCAGCAAAAGAACGTACTGTTCAAATTAATATTCATCATTTGGTGCCAGTCATCATCTGTATATTCTAAGGATGGTATATCGTTAGCTACTCCAGCATTATTTATCAAAATATCAATATCATGCTCTTTAGAAGCCTTATTGATTTGATCATTATTGGTGACATCCAGAATGATGTAGCTTGCCTCAATGTTTTTGAGCTTCAATTGGTGCTGCGCATCCTTCAATTGATCTTCATCAATATCGCTCAAAATTATATTGGCACCTACAAGACCTAGCTCGGTTGCTATTGCAAGACCTATTCCTTGAGCACTGCCAGTGATCAAGGCGCTTTTTCCAGAAAGATTAACCAGATGTTGCATATCAATCCTTATCTACATGTGCACGATCTACATAATCGCCGTTATAAGTGAATTCTTCTTGTTTTTTGCGAGAGCGTTCTTTGGTTTCTTCACTTCTTAAATCCTCAGGCACTTCATCTAGTTCGCCTCCGTAGTAACCTACCGCGATTGCCGTAGCAACGTGAAAAGTGTCTGGAAACTTGAATTCTTTCTTAGCTTTCTCGTGGTCCACTCCAGCCATTTGATGTAATGCGATACCCATACTCTGCGCCTGGATTGCCATGTTTGCCGCAAATTGACCTAGATCATGCAACGCATGAAAATTGTCCTTGCCATCTGGCGTTTTCTTATCAAACACTCCTAATAACAACACAGGAGCATTTTTTGCCCATCCTTGATTAAATTCAACAAGAACGTCCATGATACGATCGTAGGATTCACTTCCTTTCACGCCCCATACAATATGCCAGGGCTGGAAGTTATTGCTACTCGCTGCCCAGCGACCAGCCTCAAATAATGATTGTAAATCGGTATTACTTACTGGTGTATCCGCAAATTTTCTAGGACTCCAGCGATTCTTGATGAGATCATGTACTTTGTGATCTGTTGGTGTATTCTTTAATACGTCTGTTTTAGGTTGACTCATTTATAAATTTTTAGTTGATTCTTCTTTAGTTAAATTTCTCATGATTCTTTCTCTTTCCTCATCATCAATCTCAAATTGTGGCTTACCATGCAGCGGCAATAAATGTTCAAAATCTACCGAAATACTGCGCAGACTCTCACGCAGTCCTAAGTCTGCCTGCTCGCTAGCGATAGGTGGTCGCTCAAAATAGTATTCATCCTTTTCATACGGCGACCCAATCGCACTATCTCCGGTAAACAAGGCTTTATTGAATTCACAATATATAGCTACAGATCCTTTAGTATGTCCAGGCGTATGGTAAACCTTGATACCAAATGCATCAAATACATCATTAGGTTCATCAATCGCTGCTAACTGTGTGTTGTTCTTGTCAAGTGGATGTATGTAAATCGTAGTATCCAGATCCTTGGCAATGTTGTCGACATCATCATAGGCTTGTGAAATCAAGTCTGCATGGGTTAATAATATTGCTTTAATGTGATAACCGCTTTCGCGAAAGCGTGCAATCTCTTCCTTGTGCTCTTTTATGACCGCATCAATAAGAATAATATCATGCCTGTTCTTGTGGCGCAACATGTATCCATTACCAAAGTGGTGTACGTGCTTATCGTACTTGAGTAAAAAAGTATCTGGTAAAATCTTGACCGATTCTCCAAAAACAGCTGTTCTCAATTCATCTAGCCTGCTATAAACATCTATGCGATCTACTTGTTCCATTGTTTTTTATTTCAATTTACAATGCGATCACAATAGCTGCTTTGCGATTAAGATAGTTACAACAACATATTGAGATGGCTTTAACGTTGCGCTTAGGCAGAGTTGCGGCTAGCGTTAATATTGCCATAAAGAGATCTGGTCACCATCTTTTCATAAATCTCTCGTTGATCATTATTAGTATCACCCATTTCTTGAATTCGCTTTAGAGCAAATTGCTGTATAGTAAGCAACGGTAACACGATGTTTTCACGTGCCATGATACTCGCCTTTCCTGCTGGTTCATTTTCCATCAATTCGTTCATACCAGATAGTTCCAACATAAGTTTTTTGGTACGTTGATACTCTTCAAAAATCATGGTCCAGAATGCACCATACTCTTTGTCGTCTTTCATATAACTAGTTAAACCAAAGAATGACTTAGTCAAACTCATCATACTGTTATTCAATAGCGTACGGAAAAACTTTGAGTTAGTATAGAGATCCTCTATAGCAGCCCATTTACCATTATTTTTCATTTTTTCAAGTGCTGTTCCTACGCCATAAAATCCTGGTACATTTTGCTTGAGCTGACTCCAGGATCCTACAAAGGGTATGGCTCGCAGGTCCTTAAATCGTAGCTCGCTATTACCACCACGTTTACTAGGACGACTGCCTATGTTTGTTTTTGCATAATATTTGAGCGTGCTCATATGCTCTAGATACGGCAAGAATTTATCATGCTGTTTAAAAGCCGTGTAGGCGTCATAACTATGTTGTGATAATTCATCCATAGTTGCGCTATCTGCATCAGTAAAGTCATTGGCCTTGCTATCATAAATAGCGTTTGAAACACCACTACTCAATAGTTGCTCTAGATTGTATTGGCAACTTTCTAGTGTACCAAATTTTGAGCTTATCGTTTGTCCTTGAACAGTCAACTGTATTTGCTTTGACTCAATCTTGCTACCCATGGATGCATAAAATTCATGCGTTTGTCCACCACCACGAGCTGGTGGCCCACCACGACCGTCAAAGAAGATTACCTCAATGCCATGCTCTCGTGATACGGCTGTCAATGCTTCTTTTGCCTTGTAAATACTCCAATTAGCCATTAAGTATCCACCATCCTTGGTGCCATCACTAAAACCTAGCATAATATGCTGTTGCTCGCCACGACGCTTTACGTGGTTGCGATAATTCTCATTAGAATACAACTGCCTCATCACATCTGGCGCAGCCTTTAGATCTGGCACCGTTTCAAAAAGTGGTACGACATCGACGCTAGGTTTGTGCAAACCGCATAGTTGTAGCATCGCATAGGCTTGCACGATGTGTTCTACGTTTTGGGTATTTGAAATGATATAACGATGACATGCACGCTCACCATTGAGTTCTTGAATCTGCTTGATAGCTTTGATGCTACCAATAGTTTTTCTTGTATTCTCACTCTCAAAATCCTCTTCCTGCAGCTTACCTGTCAAGGTAGTCAGATGGTTTAATCTTTGCTCTATGGGTAATTCCAGATAGTTGGATGGTAGTTTCGCTTTCGCGAAAGCAAACATATCATCAAAAACTAATTCATGGATACTGCTGTCCTGCCTGATATCCAGCGCAGAGAAATGCAGTCCGAACAGCTCGATCTTATTGATGAGTGACTGCAACTTATCTGCAAATAAGCCATTGTGTTTCTCATCTACCGTTTCCTTGATATCGCGTAATTTTTCCTGTAATTCCTGAGCAGTGAAGTTTAAAGTGCCTCTTTTCTCAATCGCTTGATATAACTGATGTTCCAGCTTCTTAAGAGGTTGTTCAACACCTGAAAATGTCAATCTGCGAGAGAGTTTGCGCAGATCACGGTAGTAATTTTTAATAATGGTACTGCGCAACTTATGAGCCACGTCTAGTGTTATTTGCGTGGTCACAAATGGGTTGCCATCACGATCACCACCTGGCCAGAAGCCTACCTCAATCAGCTGATTTTTAAAATCAATGTTATTGGGAAGATTAGATTTTACGTAATCGTATATATTACCAATGGCGTGATAAAAGATATTCTCCAGATACCAGACGAGACTCGTTGCCTCGTCAAACGGTGTGGGCTTTTCTTTTTTAAAAAATGGTGTCTTACCTAATTGCGCTAGTAATAACTTGACCTCTTTGATGTCATTTTTACTCACGGCAGCGCTCAAATCATTTATAATTCCCAGTACTGATCCCGGATAGAATTGTGTAGGGTGTGCCGTCAGTACGGGCTTGATCTTAAGTTCCTTGAGATAATTGACTAATTCTTGTTCTTTTTGCAGCGCCTGTGCTTCTTCTTTAATGCTGCGCAGCGTACCGCGACCATCCAGATTTTGAACGGTTGCAAATGCAGCATCTTCTATCGCATCAAAAAGTACTACCTGACGTTCAATATATTGTATGAACCTGAATAGTTGCTGCTCGCGTTCTTGCTGCGTTGCCTCTCGCATGTAGCTGTCAAAGAAGAATTCTACAATTTCTGCAGGATTTTTTCCTCGATCAAAACCATCACGACATATCTGGCTAAAGAGCGGCAACAAGCCACCGGTATTAGAAATTTTATCAAAAGGCAGCGTCATGAAAATACCATTGAATATCTGGTATTTTGAGGCTACTTCGTTCTCGAATCGTTGTAGTTTAGGTAATCTTGCCATAGTCCTACTAAGGTAGGATTCCTGTCATAGACCACAATGATTTTAACGTGATTTAGGCGGTAATTTTCTCTTGTACGATGCGCACGGCATCTTCTACAGTTTGCATGTTCTCCATGTCTTTCTCATCAAGGATGATGTCAAACTCGTCCTCTACATCAAGAGCAATGTCCACAAGATGCGCGCTATTTATATTCAAATCATTCATCAAGTGGCTATTGGATTTGATCGCCGTGGCATCGACGTCCTGTGGTAGATAGGTCTTGACAATGGTAAATAGCTTGTCTTGTATTTCTGCTTGAGTCATGATTCTTATTCTTGCCAGCAAGATAGCATTCTATTTGTAAGATTAGCCATCAATTTTTTGAAGAACTACACAGGCATTCACATCACCAAAACCGAAACTTGCCTTGATAACAGTCTTTAAATCGGCCTCGATAGTTTCTTTAGGAATTTTATCCTCATTAATAATTGCAGCTATCTCAGGATGCAATTGATCAATATTACTATTACCATAAACCAGCTGATTTTTAAGCTGTAGGATCGTGCCAACTAATTCAATACTTCCTGCCGCAGCCAGGCAGTGGCCTATGTTTGACTTAAAACTATTAATGTAAGGAAAATTGGTTGCCGTTGTACCTAGAGCCTTCTTCCAATTCTCCACTTCAAAGGCATCTTTTCCCGTGGCTGTAACGTGACCGTTGATCGCGTCAATCTCATTAGCTTGAACGCAAGAATTTTCAAGTGCTGACTTAATTACGTTAACAACGGCATCTCCATTAGGCGCCGTCATACTACCATCACCACGCTGGCCGCCAGAATTAATGTCGCCACCCAGAATTTCTGCATAAATAGTAGCTCCTCTTGATACTGCAGATTCTAAACTCTCAATAATCAAAGCGCCAGCACCACTACCAGGCACGAACCCTGAAGCATCTGCGGCAAATGGCCTGCTAGCGCTAGCCGGATTATCATTATACTTTGTAGGTAATATGCGCATCGCGTCAAAACCACCCCAAATGTACGGCCCAGAATCGCTGGTGCTTCCTACCAGCATTTGGGTGGCTAGTCCGTATTTGATACGCTCATAGCCCATCAATAAAGCTTCAGTTCCTGTGGCGCATGCACTAGAATTGCTGGTCACCATATTACCAGCACCCAATTCACCTGCAAGCCATGCGCTTATACCGCTGGTCATGGTTTGTATGACGCTCGTGCTACCTAATCTGCGCACTTTTCCTTCATCAATCAGGTTGATGGCTTCTCTAAACTTCTCGCCACCCGATTGACCTGTGCCAAATATGACGCCTAACTGGTCATGTGCATGATCTGCTGGTGCGACTTCTAGCCCAGCATCTTTGTATGCCTCTTTACCAGCTATAATACCGTAAAGCATGCCGCTTGCCCTGAATCCTCGTTGTTGTAAAGGTGTTAGGTATTCATCAATCATTTCTTGAGATACCTGCGGCGTTCCAGCCACTTGACAGCCAAAATTCAAATCTGCCAACTGCTGCTCAAATCTGATGCCACTGATCCCTTTTCTCAAGGCTGCCTCAAACTCTGGTACAGTAATAGCGTTAGGCGCTACAACGCCAAGACCGGTTACCACTACTCTATTATTTACTGACATATCCTGCTAATCTATAAACAATACAGCTTTAATCACTATATGAAAGGAAGTATGTACATGAAAATGTGAAGCGATTGAGATATTCTTGCAACATCTTGTGATTATCATTGCCCTTCAAAGTGCTATCATGATTTTAAGATTCATATTCATATTTGTTTTCTCGGGTTATTCTGTATCTATAACCGCTCAGTCTTTCCAGATCAACGAGCTTGAATTTAGTGGTCTTGACAAAACAAAAGAGTCATTTTTAAGGCGTATTCTCAAGACAAAGCCAAAATCTAAAATCGACTCTACCAGAATTGCTATTGATCTAGAACGACTGAACAGATTACCAGGAATCGCAAAGGCGACGGTTACAAAGCAATTACAATCTAACGGTGTGTATGATTTACTGTTTCAAATAGAAGAAAACTTCACTATAATTCCCGGCATACGAGTCAATACAGCGCCCAACGGTGATTTTGCATTTAGATTATCGCTGTTTGAATTCAATGCTCTTGGTGCTAATCATTTGATTGGTGGTTACTATCAAAACGAGGTTTTCTCATCCTATGGAGGTTTTATCGAGTCAAGGTATCTATTTACTAATAAATTAGGTTTAGGCATCAACTATCAGGATAACAACACCTTTGAAAATATCTTCTTTGATAATGAGACCGAGACTAATTATAGATACCAAAGACAATCATTTGAAAGCTATCTCATGTATGAATATGACTTTCATAACAGAGCGGAATTAGGATTCGAATTTGCTGCCGATGAATACACCTATGAGGATGGATTTATTAATGATCAACTACCAGAAAACCTTGAGGCAAACAAACTCAATTTACGTGGTCAATATGAATACATCAATCTCTTAAGAGACTATCAATATTTCACAGGCTGGCGCAATCAAACAGACGTACGGTATGAGACTGGTGGTGATGGATTTCTAGATGATAATGTGATTATCACAAATGACCTTGAGAACTTCACACGCGTAGGTAAAAGAGGTAATTGGGCCACACGTTTGAGATTGGGTTACATGACCAATAATCAAACGCCATTTTCTCCTCTCATCATTGATAATCAGCGCAATGTAAGAGGTGCAGGAAATGTTGTGGATCGCGGTAGCGCTAGTATCACTTTAAACACAGAATATCGACATACATTACTAGAAAAAGGCTGGTTTGTCCTGCAAAGCAATACTTTTCTGGATCTCAATACACAACGGCAAATCAATGAGGATTTTGGTAGTGCGTTTGATTCTACCAGTTTTAGAGCTTCTCCAGGATTGGGCGTGCGTTTCATTCATAAACGCATATTTAATGCAGTCATTAGATTGGATTACGGCTTTGGGATTGGTGAGAATGCGGCGAGTGGTCTCGTGTTTGGGATAGGTCAGTATTTTTAATCAGCCTTTCAGGATCATGCCGCTTAGGAATCCTTCGGCTATTTTTTGTTCATTCTCATCGAGCATTTGCACAGCAACCTTGAGTTTATTGAATTTAAAATATTCTTTCCTAGCACTAACAATCACGGTCGTATTAGGTAGTACCAGATTAATAAAATTAACGTGAGCCTCTGTAAAGACAAATTGTGGCTTTATCGCTCTTTCCTTGACAAGATGGCTGCCCAGACAGGCCAGTCCAATTTGCGCCATACATTCTTGCAGGATGACTCCAGGCGTTACAGGTTTGGTATTAAAATGGTGTTTGTAGAAGTATTCGCTTTCGCGAAAGCGGTACACGCCAATTACATGGTCGTTAGATAGCTCCAATATCTTATCGACAAACTTAAAACCATCACCGTAAGGCAAGTTGGCTACAATTTTATCGTGGTCATCAAGAATCATAGGTGTAGTTAAATTAAGGATTCACCACCATCAACCTTGATGATCGTACCGTTGATAAAGTCACTTTCTGGACGACATAATACATACACAACGTTTGCCACATCTTCTGGTTGTGTGAGTCGATTCATGGGATTGCGCTCTAAGCTATGCGCCTTGAGCTGCTCATAATTAGGAATGCGTTGAAGACTTTCGGTATCAGTAACGCCGGCCTGTATGCAATTTGTGGTGATGCCGTGTCGTGCAAATTCTAGTGCCATGTTGCGTGTTATGGCTTCTAATGTTGCTTTGGCAGCGCTGACCGCAGCGTAGCCCGGCATTGGTCTTTGATTTCCCTCGCTAGTGAAACTTATGATACGTGCTGGATTGGCTATAAGTTCTTTGCTTATCAATGCTTGCGACCATTCATAAAGACTGATGCCCATTGAATGTACGGTTTGCTCAAAATCGCCAACATTTAGCGGATTGTCGCCGGTCATGGGTTTTAAATTTCCTTTGGAAATACTATGTAATAGCAAATAGATTTTTCTTTTATCCAGAAACGCGGTGACTTGCTCTATGATGGATGGTAGCTTGATAGATGATGTCGCATCTGCATTGATGTATAAATGTTGTGCGGCATGTTCGAGAGTATCAAATCGTGCTTGAATAGTGTTTACTTGAATTCTAGATGCGCGGTAAACAATAATCAATCTCATACCATGCGCTGCCAGCTTTTGAGCACTCGCAAAACCTAAACCGCTGCTGCCTCCTAAAATCAGGCCTACCTTGCCATCCAGATCCTTTACCATTGCAATAAAATACGTTGCGCAGTAAATCCAGGCCCAAAGCTGAGCATCAATCCATGATCGCCAGATTTCACGTCTTTTCTTCTCATAAAACGATCCAATACAAAAAGTACGGTGGCGCTGCTCATATTACCGTAAAGTCTCAAAACTTCTTTAGTATCATCGATATTTTTCCCTAAATCGCTGAACAATACCTCAACCGTCTGTACGATTTTCTTACCGCCTGGATGAAAAATCAGATGATCAACGTTTGCAATTTCCAGATCATTCTTTTCCAAGAATGGATGTATAATCGCTGGAAAATGGCTTGCGATGGTCTCTGGAACCGACTTGTCCAATACCATCTTAAGACCGCTATTAACAAGATCAAAACCCATCATGTGGGTCGCGTCTGGAAAGTGGTACATCTCATGCGCTTTTACTGTTGGACCGCTGGTATGATCATCAGATGAGAGCAACACACAAGCACAACCATCACCAAAGATCGCTGCACTGACCATATTTGCCATGGAATAATCATTTAACTGAAACGTAGCCGTAGGCGCTTCAATAGCTATTACTGCTGCTTTTTTACCTGGATTTGCTGTGAGGAAATTAGTTGCATAAATAAGACCTGATATTCCAGCAACGCAGCCCATTTCAGTTACCGGTAATCGTACAATGTCCTGACGCATGTGCAGATCATTGATTAAGTACGCATCGATGGACGGAATCATAATTCCTGTGCAGCTCACGGTAATGATGTAATCAAGATCCTGCGCTTTCCAGCTAGCTTGATGGAGTGCTTTTTCAACAGCCTGGCGCGCAAGAGGAACTACTTCTCTCTTGTAGATGTCGTTGCGGTCTTGAAACGACGTTCTCGTGAATACTTCAATAGGATCCATGATAGAATATCGCTTGTCTACTGCGGCGCCCTCAAAAATCTTGATGGTCTTGCGTCGCAGGCGTTCATCTTGATCTGCGAGCCATGTTTCCACAAACGGTAAAATTTCGGCTGTTTCCTTATAGTATGCTGGTGTGACCGTAGCCACCGTTGCTATTTTAACGCTCATTAATCGGGATCTCCCATATATAACGGAACGACCACTTCCATGTCAATCGGTCATTGGTAATACTGCATTTATCGGCATATCTCTTAAAGTCTGAACGCTTAAATCCTGATGCAATAGAGATAAGTCCATCATGCCTAGAAATACGATGCTTGATAAAAATAGGACTAAAAAACTTAAAGAAATAGAATGCAAGAATATTCCTATGCAAGTCATTGATGATGATTCTAGTACTTGTAATCTCTTGAAATTTGTTGAGAAATTTCGGTATTTGTTCTTCATTAAAATGGTGCAATGTCAACGTACATAGCATGATATCGCAATTCAATTGTTCTGGTGGTGTTTTGAGAATATCGCTTTCGCGAAAGCTAATACGTGAATAATTCTTACACTTCTCACGAGCATTTGAAATAGATTTAGTGCTCAAATCAACTCCTATGTAATCAATATTATCATGTGCCAAATGATCACTTAAATATCGCAACATAGCACCGTCGCTGCAACCCAGGTCGATAATCGTGTAAGAGTCTTTTGGATTATTTTGAAGAGCTTTCTTGACAGCATTAAGTGTAAACTTATAACCACCTAGATACGTATTTACTTTGTTAACGTCATTTACAGCATGACGCAGCTGCTCTTGGCTAATGCTGGGATCGTCCATCATTTCAGGCAATGTACTGCGCTTACTCGAACTATATATCATGCAGAAACTGGTTTGCCATGTGTTTTTCTAATAATCAATTTTAAACTAGACGGCACTAGTTTGAGAGCATTGTACATGATTCTTGTCAATTGAGGATTTATTAAAATGGACTGTATCCAGCGACCGTAACGCATACGATTACCAAAGTTTTTTTTCCAACTTTTTTGATATTCTGCAAGCATGGTTTTTCTTGAAATGGTATTGTCCATATATTTCTTCACCAATTTACTCGCGATATGAGCACTATGAATAGCCATTGCCATGCCGTTGCCGCATAATGGATGAATCAATCCTGCGGCGTCACCTATGAATAAAAAATCGCTTTTAGTCTTACCACGCTTATCAAAGGATATTTGAGAGATACTTATGGGCTTGTCCCAAAGCGGTATGGCATTCTCAAAAAAAGCTTTCAAATGAGGATTTGCTGAAAGCACATGCTTATTAAATTGTTCTATTTCCTTGAATTGTTGAAAAGACTTGAAAGTCGTCAAATAACAGAGATTAACAGCGCCTGATTCTACTCTAGATAATCCAGCATAGCCACCATTAAAATTATGCAGCTGCACCTCATTCCATGACATGTCATATTGATAATGCATCTTTACAGCAAGCCATTCGTTTTTCTTGAAAGCGAAATCTCTATCTAATGCCTTATCAAGAATGGATCGTTTTCCAGTAGCGATAATAAATTGCCTGCAAGAGAAACTTTCACGGTCCGTGGTAATCTCATGGCAATCATCAGTTGATTTTGCATTCAACACCTTTGCGGTGATGATCGTGGCTTTTTTACTTGCTATTTTAAATAGTTCATGATCTAGGCAATATCTTGATACGCCATAACCTCCTAGCGGTAAATCATTTTGAATGAGATCACCATTGGTGGTTGACACTTTAAACTTTTGAATGTGTGCGCTGGTTAATGTTTTTAAATTGACGCCATAAGATGCGAGCACGTCATAAATTTCGGCACTTAGGTATTCTCCACACATCTTATGACGTGGATATTCATGAGGATCAATAAGTAAAACTTGGTATTCTTGAGATAGCTCAATAGCAGCACAAAGTCCAGAAAGACCACCACCAGCAATAATAATATCGTATGAATTCACCACTACTCAAAGATAGTGGTAAGCAAACTTAAATGAGGTTCAATTAAGCTTCAGAAGTTTCAGATTTCTCTGTAAAATACCTGCGTTGTATCAACTTAAGAATCAAGTAGATAACAAGTAGCGAGCTGAAAAGTCCTAACAGTAATCTTCCAGTGTACCCTAATGTTCCCTCGCTAGGTCCAAATGCTACTAAAAGAGAGAACAGAATTGTCAGAAACCATAGAACGTATCTAAAGTTATCTGCTTCATCCATAAATTTCATAGCTATAGTTTTAAATGGTTACTTAGGGGCTGCGTAAAAATAGCAAATGCAACCTGTAAAAATTTAATACTCCAGCAGTTTTTTTACAGCAATTTCTAGCTTTTGTTTAGGTAAATACTGATTTTCTAATCCTTTTTCAAAAGGTATAGGCGTATCTATACTACCTAACCTCATTACTGGAGCATCTAGACTTTCAAAACAGTGTTCACCTATCCATGCCGCTATATCACTAGCAACACTACCTGTAAGGTTATCCTCACATAGTACAATAACCTTACCCGTTTTCAATACACTTGTCTCAATGGCTTCATAGTCTAGAGGCTGCAAACACCTTAAGTCAACTAAATCGATATCGTAGTGCATTTTATCGATTATTTCTAATACCCAATGAACGCAGGCACCATAGGTGATGACGGTTAACGCTTCACCTTTGTTAATTATCTTGGCTTTTCCTAGTTCGATTTTATACGATCCTTGCGGTACATCGCCATAAACAGAACGATACAATGCCTTATGCTCAAAAAATAAGACTGGATTAGGATCTTCAATAGCTGCTTGTAATAAACCCTTGGCGTCGTCTGGAAATGCAGGGTAAACAATCTTGAGTCCAGGAATCGTGTAGAACCAAGCCTCATTTGATTGTGAATGGAATGGCCCAGCGCCAACGCCAGCACCACACGGCATCCTTATAACGACATCTGCTGGCTGTGACCAGCGGTAATGTGATTTGGCTAGATAATTTACAATAGGATTAAATCCACTACTAACAAAGTCTGCAAATTGCATCTCTACAACGGCTTTCATTCCTGCGATGCTCAAACCCATTCCAGTCTCGACTACAGCGCTCTCACAAATAGGTGTATTACGCACTCGATCTGCGCCAAATTCTTCTAGAAATGCCTCGGTTATCTTGAAAACACCACCGTAGTCAGCGATATCTTGTCCCATAAGAACCAAATCAGGAAATTTACGCATGGATTCCAGCAAACCATCTCGTATCGCGTCGATAAGTCGGATATTGGTGATGGAGTTACTAGGTTCACTTGCAGTAAAGCTATATGGTGCGTACACATCATTTATTTCTTGCTCGATGGTTGATGATGGTAACGCTTTCGCGAAAGCGGTATCCAAACCATCATTAATATGCTGTTTAAATTCTTGTGTAAAATCATCAATCATCATACAAGTGAGCATTCCTTGATCAAGCAACTGATCTTCTAATCGACTGATTGGGTCAAGCGTTTCCCAATGAGCTATAAGGTCATCAGGAACGTATGCAGTACCACTGGCTTCCTCATGTCCACGACGCCTAAAGGTTTTAAATTCTAGCAGCACCGGTCGCGGATTTTCTCGAATATCCTCGAGAAGCTTACGAACCTGATGATAAACCTGCAGTACATCGTTACCGTCGATTATACGAGACTCCATGCCGTAACCCACTGCCCTATCTGCAAGATCCTTGCAAGCGTATTGCTGGCTGGTAGGCGTACTCAAACCGTAACCATTATTTTCAATACAAAACATAACGGGCAATTGCCACACACTTGCAATGTTTAGCGCTTCATGAAAGTCGCCTTCGCTTGTGCCGCCTTCACCGGTAAAAACGATGGTCGCTTTTTTCTCGGCTCGTATTTTGTGAGCTAGGGCAATTCCATCTGCGACACCCATTTGCGGTCCTAGATGAGAAATCATCCCAATGATTTTGTGCTCTTGAGATCCAAAATGAAAACTGCGATCGCGACCCTTAGTAAACCCATCTGCCTTTCCTTGCCATTGTGCAAAAAGCTTCCATAACGGAATATCTCTAGTTGTAAAAACGCCCAGATTGCGATGCATGGGTAGTATGTACTCATCGTCATTTGCTGCCATGGTCACACCTACTGAAATTGCTTCTTGCCCAATACCAGAGAACCACTTGGATATTTTTCCTTGTCTCAATAGAATGAGCATCTTCTCCTCTATCAATCGAGGCAGCAGCATTGCTTTATATAATGCTAGTTGCTGGTCGTGTGAAACCACAGACGAGCGTTCTTGATGAGTTTGTTGCATGATTAAATATAAACTTATCGTCCTTATGATATTATTGAGGCACTAAAAATTACTAACTAATGATAAACAGATTCGCCATATTCAAGAATGTTAACGCTTCATTTTATAGAAATGCCAAAGAATGGTATCTTTAAATTATAATCTAGTGTGACTGCAATATGCAGTCATCTATAATGATTTTACTACATGAACAATATCCCTAGCGTCGATCTAGCCGACTTTTTGAGCGATGATCCAGAGAGAAAGAAAAAATTTATCAGTGAAATAGGTAAAGCTTATGAAGACATAGGTTTTGTTGCCTTGAAGAACCACTTTCTATCTGATGAGTTGGTTGAAAAATTATATACTGAAGTTGAAAAGTTCTTTCAATTACCTGTAGAAACCAAGAAAGGTTATGAACGTGAGGAAATAGGCGGCCAGCGCGGTTATGTGTCTTTTGGAAAAGAGCATGCCAAGGGCAAGAAAGAAGGTGACCTCAAGGAATTCTGGCATTTTGGACAAGAACCAGCTACCGATGCCGATCTAGGTGAAGAGTATCCTGACAATGTTATCGTTAAGGAACTACCAGACTTTAATGAGACCGGTATGGAAGCTTATAGGATGCTTGAGAAAACAGGTATTCATGTCTTGAGAGCATTAGCACTTCACATAGGATTGCAAGAGAATTATTTTGATCATTGGGCAAGCAATGGGAATTCCATCTTAAGACCTATTCACTATCCACCTATAAAATCAGAGCCGGAAAACGCTGTGCGTGCTGGAGCTCATGGTGACATTAACCTTATTACTTTATTGATGGGTGCAAGTGCGCCTGGACTGCAGGTTCAAAATCGCAATGGCGACTGGATCGATGCTATAGCTCAAGAGGACGAACTAGTTATCAATGTAGGTGACATGTTACAGCGGCATACTAATAATAAACTGCGATCCACGATTCACCGCGTGGTGAATCCACCGCGCGAGCTGTGGCACACGCATCGCTACAGCATACCGTTTTTCTTGCATCCACGCAGCGACATGCGCCTGGATTGCCTAGAAGAATGTATTGATGAGGATAATCCTAAACATTATGAAGACATCACCGCTGGTGAATTCTTGCATCAGCGTCTCGTAGAGATAGGATTGATTAAAAAGTAACTTAATCTAACTATATAACAATAAAGCCCGATCTCGCGATCGGGCTTTATCATTTGATACAAAATCACTTTAATTTTTAAGCGATTCCATATCAATTACAAATCGATATTTCACATCGCTATCAGTAACACGATCAAATGCAGTATTGATCTCTTGCATGTCGATCATTTCTACATCACAAACAATGTTATTCTCACCGCAAAAGTCTAGCATCTCTTGAGTTTCTTTGATACCGCCAATGAGTGATCCTGCAATTGACTTGCGACCCATGATGATGTTACCACCGTTCATAGGCTCAAGTGGCTCAATAGCACCTACCATGACCATGGTCGCATCTCTACCTAGCAGTTGCAAGTATGGATTAACATCGTGCTTTACTGGTACAGTATTCAAGATGAAGTCAAAAGTGCCACGATGCTTTTTCATTTGCTCGTCGTCCTTTGAAATAAGAACGCCGTCTGCTCCTAGTCTTTTGGCATCATCTGCTTTTTCTGGTGATGTTGTGATCATGATGGTTTCTGCACCCATAGCGGCTGCAAACTTAATTCCCATGTGACCCAAACCGCCTAAACCTACCACACCTACTTTATCACCTTTTTTAATCTTCCAGTGATTAAGTGGTGAGAACGTTGTGATACCAGCACATAATAAAGGTGCGACTGCTTTGATGTCAAGATTGGTTGGGATCTTGAGAACAAAATGCTCTCTTACCGTAACGCTGGTCGAATAACCACCAAAAGTATGACCACCCAGGTGTTTGTCTTTACCATTATAAGTTCCTACCATACCATTCTCGCAAAATTGCTCAAGATCATCCTCGCATGCGCTACAGGATAAACATGAGTCCACCATACAACCTACACCAACTAGATCGTCCACTTTAAAGTCAGTAACCTTGTCACCTACCTCTACTACCTTACCAACGATCTCGTGACCTGGAACGATTGGATATTTTGCATTACCCCAATCGTTGCGTGCCGCATGAATATCGCTGTGACAAACACCACAGTATAAGATATCAATCTTGACATCATTATCATTGAGTTCGCGACGTTCGATCGTCATCTCTTTTAAATCTGCATGCTCATCTTGAGCGCCGTATGCTTTAATAGTACTAGACATATTTTGTTTATTAGATGGTATCGAGTGATACCTTTATTTGAATTGTTATTTTTAAAGTTATGTTGTTACGCTTTCGCGAAAGCTAAATACCGTAAATTCATCGCATGAAACTACTTGAGATACTCACCTATTTTTCTGCTATATCTTTCTTTTTCTTTGGAATAACTTGTCTGGTGACGCCGCATATGAAACTGGAATTTACCAGATTTGGCTTGACGACACGACAGCGTCAACTAACAGGTGTACTGCAGTTAATAGGTGCCGCTGGGTTGTTATTCTACCAGTATAACATTGTAGTGACGATGGCCGCAGCGGCTGGACTATCATTACTCATGCTTTTAGGATTCTATGTGCGTCTTAAAATCAAAGACAGCATCTATCAAAGCTCGCCTGCATTGATCTATATGTTGCTTAACGCGTTGATAGTTTTCCAGATCTGGCAAGGTCTCTAGATGAATATTGTCGCTAGCGACAATACTAGAAATAATGCTGCTGGAAATGATTTCTTGATTGGGTCACCTACTTTAAAGTGCATTGAAATGGCAACTGCCATAAGTAAAACAATTCCTGCAGCGCCAACCCATTCTACACTTGGATAAAAAATAGAGATCAACAATAATACGGCGCAAAAACATTTAATGGTTCCCACGATGATCATCATACTTTTTGATAAGCCATAAACAGCAAATTCCTCTCTCATGTTAGTGGCATCTTGCGCACGAAACTGACTATTCTTATTTCTATTAATTAGCCAAACGTTGAGAATACTCAAACCAACGATGAGTTTGAAAATGATTTCTAAAATTTCTAAAAAACTGTAATCCATGGTTGTTAGTTAAGGGTAATACTACTAAGGTATAATTCAGGCAGAGGCATTATTGTAAATTAATTCACAAAAAAACCGCTGAATTTTCCAGCGGTTTCTGTTTTACATTTTGGATTTTCTTATCCTTTCACTTCTTGTTCTGCTTCACGACGCATTTCTTCACCAGCTACAATACCTATCTCTACACGACGGTTTTGTGCTCTACCTTCGGCCGTCTCGTTGGTTGCCTTAGGATCAGTCTCACCAGAATATGTTACTGCCATACGTGATGACGCAATGCCATCCTCGACTAGATAGTCTCTTACGGCAAATGCTCTTTTTCTAGATAACTCTAAATTATAAGCTGCATCACCTGTACTATCGGTATGACCAGAAACTAGAATTTCTGTACCTGGATAATCATTCATTACACTTACTAACTTATCAAGTGTAGCTTTTGAACCTGCATTGAGTGTAGATTGATTAGTGGCAAATTTGATACCGCTACCTTCATCAAAAGTTACAACAATACCTTCACCTACTCTTTCAACTTCGGCACCTGGAAGCTCTTGCTGAATTTCCTGCGCTTGCTTGTCCATTCTACGACCAATCACATTACCCGCAACACCACCTACAACTGCACCGATAACGGCACCTTCAGTTTGATTATCACCATCACCAACATTGTTACCTATGATAGTTCCTAAAATGGCACCACCAGCGGCACCTATGGCGGTACCACGTTGTTGCTTATTACTATTTTTTATTGATTCACAACCAGTAAATAATACTACTGCCATTGCGATACTTAAGATTCTTGTTTTCATGTTTATTGTTTTATTAAGGGTAAAATTATTCTGCTAATTTTCTAAAATTCATACTTACTATTACCGTGCGACCATCAACTAAAACACTTTGGTTCCATGTCATGCTATTTTCTGTGATATTCTTTACATTGACACGGTATCCTGCGTCAGTCTCGCTCTTGTAGTTATCGCCAGTAGGCTTGATCAACAGATCACCTTCAATGATGTCCTTTGATCCAGGTACAGACCAGATAAAATTGCGCGTTCCTGTAGTACATGATGGGTCTTCAATACTGTAATTACCTCGATTATTATTGGCAACAAAATACCACATGCTACCTTCAAAACATTGGCCAGTAACATCCTGCAATAAGGTAGATTCAAATTGACCGTTACCGCTGTAAGTCACGCTATCGATAGTCCAGTTACCACCTACATTATTTTCGGTTTGTTTTACAGCGTTTTTGGTACCACAGCCTACAAGAAGTAAGGCCGCAAACAATGATGTAAAAAGATACTTTTTCATAATTCCTTTTTAAGTTAAAGTAATAGCAATATTATAAGGATCTAAAGCATCCATTACAGTGTTTAACTATGTTTAACAGCAATCAGTTAAAATGCCATTAAGGGATCAAGAACTTATAAAATCTGGTGAACTGTCCGACAAAATGTACCTTTGTGGTAATATTTTGATTATTATGAAAAATCTATTGCTACTACTCTTATTAGCTGCTTGTATAGGCTGCGAAACACCATCAGAAAATGAAAAGAATGAAGTTGATAGCACAACTAATGAAGTAGCTTATGAACCATCAACGGCACCAGCTAGAAATTTATCTCAAGATTTTAAAGATTACTGGTATGCTGGCGTTGCAGAGATTTGTAGCTATGAACTTAATCAATCACGCTACGGTCAAAACCGACCAGGTGATGCTGTTCTGATTTTTGTGACAGAGCCCTTTAATCCTGTAGATCAAGTAAAAGCAGATGCACAAAACGACACGAATAGATCAGTTCTAAAACTCAACGCCACGCGCAACTTTAATACTGGCATCTATCCATATACTATTATGAGTAGTACCTTCTTACCACTTGATAAACAAGACAACGCCATTAAGGTGGCTACTTCCATTCAAGAATGGTGTGGACATACTTATATGCAACTTAATAATCGACAGGATCAATACGATGTAATGTTGCACAGCTATTTTCAAAGTGAAGGAAACAAAGAATTTGCGGTCGATAATGTAATGTTGGAAAATCAAGTCCCTAGTCAATTGAGACTAGATCCTCGGTCAATGCCAATTGGTCAAATAAAGATGATACCATCTACTGAATATCTAAGGCTGGTACACAAAGAAACTAAGGCAATGGATGCAACAGCAAGCCTTATTGAAAATCAAGATAATTTGATCTATAACATTAAATACAACGACGATTCTCGCAGCATTGCTTACACTGTAGAATCTGCTTTTCCTTATAAGGTTATGTCATGGGAAGAAACCTATCAAGAAAGAGGAAGAACAGCTACCACGACTGCACAGCTCAAAGAAACCTTACGTACTGCCTACTGGAGTCAAAATAGCAATGAGTATAACTACTTAAGAGATAGCTTGGCTTTATGAACATGAATGACATTTTGAGTAACAAGGAGCTAGTACTCTCTATCATTGTATTGATTATTGCCTTTGTCACGCATAGAATCGTGATATGGAGCGCGGCCAAAATAAGTAAAAAGGTAGAGCGATCTGCCCTGCGCAAACAGTACCTCAATAGATATGTAGGCTACATTATCTGGACGCTTGCAACGATCACTATTGTTTTTGTTTGGGGAATTTCACGCGATGGTTTTTGGGTCGCATTGGGATCAACTTTTGCCGTTGTCGGCGTGGCATTATTTGCCAACTGGAGTATTTTGAGCAACGTTACGGCAAGCTTCATTTTATATTTCACGTTTCCGTTCAAGATTGGAGATCGTGTACGCATTCACGATAAAGATTTACCGGTAACAGCTATTATAGAAGACATCAAGGGATTCTACACATTCCTGCGCACTGCCGAAGGTGAAGTCATCACCTACCCTAACAACTTACTATTACAAAAGGGCGTGAGTATTTTAAGAGGACGCAAGGAATCTATTTTTGACATTGATAAAGATGAGGAAACTGACCCAACCGCTAGATAATTATTATGGATTTAAAAGATCAACTTAAGAACCTATTTCCAGAGCACGAGGTGCCAGAAACGCCACTAGAGGAAAAAAGTAATGTATGGATGCAGGACGACCCGTTAGAATGCAGATTTGAAAAACGCAAGGGAAAAGTCAACACCATCATCGCTGGCTACACAGGTGCAACTGCTGACTTTAAAATTTTGGCCAAAGAACTGAAAACAAACCTAGGTGTAGGCGGTAGTTTTAAAAATGATCAGATAATCATTCAAGGTGATTATCGTGATAGAATAATGGAATTACTCAAGGAGAAAGGTTTTAAAGTCAAACGTGTAGGTGGCTAAAACTAAAAAACCACGCTGTCTAGCGTGGTTTTTCAATATATATTAATCGGTAGTTTATAATGTACCGTTTTTCTCTTCTAGCTCCTTACGTTTTGCTTCCTTTTTCATTTTACGCTTCTCTAGCGCAACACCAGTAATCCAATATGGAATAGCAAATGCTGTCAAGAATATCATTAACCAAAATCCCAAGGTCAATATTCCCAAAAATGCTAGAAATCCTAAGTACTGATCAAATTCGAACATAACAAATCGTTTAAGTCCTGCAAAGATAAGGGCTTTGAGCAAGAATCAAAATGTGCGTAGAGCATTTATTCACAAAAAAATGATGAAATATGTTAATAAGGCTTGTGATTGTTACGCTTTCGCGAAAGCGTAGTCACCTAAAATCCTACCATCACATTAAGAGATTTTTTAAACTACCAACCTAGTCATACCGCTATATTTGTGAAAAATCAAACCAATGGAATACCGCATAGATAAAGACACGATAGGTGAAGTAAAAGTCCCAGCCGACAAGCTATGGGGCGCGCAAACACAGCGTTCTCGAGAAAACTTCAAAATAGGACCGGCCGGCAGCATGCCACTTGAAATCATTTACGGATTTGCTTACTTGAAAAAAGCAGCTGCTTACACAAATGCTGAGCTAGGCGTGCTGAGCGAGGAAAAACGTGATCAAATTGCAGCGGTTTGTGATGAAATATTAGACGGTAAGCATGATGATGAATTCCCTCTTGTGATCTGGCAAACAGGATCAGGTACACAGTCCAACATGAATGTGAATGAGGTGATTGCCAACCGCGCACATCAACTTGCTGGGAAAACCATAGGTGAAGGCGAGAAAACCTTACAGCCCAATGATGACGTGAATAAATCACAAAGTAGTAATGATACGTTCCCGACAGGAATGCACATTGCGATCTATAAGAAGGTGGTTGAACAAACCATTCCTGGAATCATCCAGCTACGTAACACACTACATAATAAGAGTATCGAATTTGACGAGGTAGTGAAAATAGGTCGTACACATATGATGGATGCGACACCATTGACGTTGGGACAAGAGTTTTCTGGGTATGTATCGCAATTGGATCACGGTATCATCGCACTAGAAAATACGCTAGACCACATGAGCGAACTCGCGCTGGGTGGTACGGCTGTTGGCACAGGACTCAACACACCAGATGGTTATGATGTTAAGGTAGCCCAATACATCGCAGACTTTACTGAACTGCCGTTTAAAACAGCAGCCAATAAATTTGAAGCATTAGCGGCACACGATGCTCTTGTAGAAACTCATGGCGCTCTCAAGCAGGTGGCTGTATCATTAAATAAAATTGCAAACGACATAAGAATGCTTGCCAGTGGTCCACGCAGTGGTATTGGAGAAATTACCATTCCAGCAAACGAACCTGGATCATCCATCATGCCTGGTAAGGTAAACCCAACACAATGCGAGGCTATCACTATGGTTTGCGCGCAAGTTATGGGTAATGACGTGACGGTTACTGTAGGTGGAACACAAGGTCACTATGAACTTAATGTATTCAAACCAGTTATGGCAGCAGCTGTCTTACAAAGCGCTACTTTAATTGCCGATGCATGCCGCAGTTTTGAAGAAAACTGTGCGGCTGGTATTGAACCCAATCACGATCGTATCAAGAATCTACTCGATAATTCTTTGATGCTAGTAACAGCCTTGAATACAAAAATAGGTTACTACAAAGCCGCTGAAATTGCTAATAAAGCTCATGAAGAAGGAACTACTCTTAAAGCTGCAGCCGTCGCAACTGGCTACCTAACTGCTGAGGAATTTGACGAATGGGTTAAACCTGAAGACATGGTCGGTAGACGATAGTTTGAAACAAATCATATTAAAAAGTCCAGCAAATGCTGGACTTTTTTATTTTCATGTATGGATAAATTCGCAATTACTTCAACCTCTTATTCCCGTAATACTTCTTCTCTCGCCATCTAGCAAATCCTGCTATAACGCCTATTACAACTAGAGAAATGACTATGGCGTTATAAGAAAAGATCTGGTCACCACTTGCATAGCTATGTAATCCTGATAGATAAAAATTCACACCAAAGTAGGTCATCAAAACGCTGTAGAAAGCGAGTATGGACCACAAGTTAAAGGTCCAGCGACCTTTCAAACCTGGCACCAGTCTCAAGTGCAATACAAACGCGTATACAAATATGCTGATGAGCGCCCAGGTTTCTTTAGGATCCCAACCCCAATAACGACCCCAAGATTCATTTGCCCACATGCCGCCCAAGAAGTTACCGATGGTAAGCATTATCAAACCTACCGTTAAAGCGATCTCATTGATATAAGTGATCTCTTTGATATTAAGATCCATGATATCCTTATTCTTTGCTGTGGTAAAAATCATAAGTAAGAAACTCACGAGACCTAATATCATTCCCAAAGCAAAAGGGCCATAACTTCCCACAATGACAGCCACGTGTATCATTAACCAATAAGAATCCAGTACCGGCTGCAAGTTAGAAATAGAAGGATCTAACCAATTCCAGCTTGCTACCATCAAGATGATGGCAACCACTATGGCCGTACTGGCTATGGTCATTTTACTCTTGCGACCAAAGGCTAAACCAAAAGCCATCGTTGCCCAAGCTACGTAAATTAAACTCTCATAAGCATCAGACCATGGTGCGTGACCGCTTAAATACCATCTTATAATAAGAGCGGCCATGTGAACTACAAAAATCCCGATGATCACGTATTTATGAAATGTTATTGCCCAACCTATCTCTTTCATAGGTTTGATAATCTGCGTTATTAAAAGGATCAACATGAAGATACCAAACCAGTAATACCACAGATGCAGTTTCTTAAAGACATCGTACTTATTATAAAGAATCTCTGCTTCAATTTTGTCTTCTGATGGCATGACGTCTTCACCATAAGCACGTTGAAATTCAAATAGACTGTTCAAAGCAGTATTTGCCCTTAAGTAATCACCACTTTCTTTGCCCTGAGCGAGCAATGTCGTGTAAGCTGGAACAAAGTCTCTAACAAAATTATAATCGCCTTCACGCGTATATCCAGCTTCTTCTAATTCAGGTCTCGCATACCATCGATCATTTTCAGAATCTGGTTTTGGGAATATCTTTAAAATGTTTCCTGTCACTACTTGACTTAATATGGCAAAAGCAAAATCTGTCTGGATAAAATCTTTTTGAAATGCTGTTTTAATATCAGATCTATTGGCCTCATCAAGATAATCGTTGAGTACATAAGGAACGCGCTCGCCATCTTTATCTCTCAAAAAGTCCATCAAACTGGCATATTTTCTAGAGCGATCTATCTGCAAAATATCACGTATGCTATCGTTACCTCGTTTCAATTTAATCAATGGGACTTCATACCATAGTTGACCCAACTGCATCATACTGATGATGGTTTGCTCTGGTGTCAATTTCACAATGCTGTCGCCTACCTGCGCTTCATAATAATCACGTTCAGATACGCGTCGTAAAATCTCCGATGCCAGCGTACTCATAGGCTTCATACGACCTTCGTCCTGTACCACTACTCTACCAAAACGTTCTGCTTGGGCTTCTGGAACTAGGTTCAAGACAATAATGCTATCCAGTAATCTTCTAGGTATTTCTGGATATACTTCTGGAGCTAGAGATTCTGCAGGTTCTGGGTTATTGTACAAATGTTCTCCTGAGTCTAGATTGGTACTTTGACCATCTCGATTTTCAAACGATGTATCGTTATCTTGAACTTCATGATTATGTCCGGTGTGATCTTCCTGCACCACTTGTTGTTGTGCATGGTTATGACCAGTATGATCTTCATGATCTGTCGTTTGTGCAAACGATAATCCACTAGTCATTAATATTGCAATCATGGCCAGCTTTTTAGCCTTGCGCTTTTCTACTCTATTGATAAGCCTGCGCAATTCACCAAATCGTGTATTAGGATCGATTATCAATGCCAGCAACCCTATGTACAATAGATAATATCCAGCATAAGTAACTGTCTTACCCCAAAAATCATGATTGACAGATAGATGTGTTCCACCTTCATCATTATCAAATCCAGACTGGAAAAATCGATAGCCTTCTTTATCAAGTACGTTATTCATATAAATGCGTTCCTTCTTTTCGGTGCCATCTGGATCGATTACCGTTACCTGACTTTCAAAAGAACTGTATCCTTTTTCAGTACCTGGATATTTATTGGCGATAAAATCATCCAGCTGTATTTCAAATGGCACCGTACGTTCTCTTGATCCGTAGCGTACATACACATCCATATCATCCAGTTTAAAGCTGGAATAATCTGTCAGCATTCCTTTACCACCACGCAATTCTAGCGGCTGGACATCATCGCCCACAGCGATGGTTCCAAAAAGTCCTAGTGCTTTTGCTTCGGTAGGTTCTGGGCTTTCAATGATACCAACCTCACCTTCAAGTATAGGATCAGGTATCACAAACTGCATTCCTGCAACACTATATAGGGATCGCAATTGCAATGGCTGTATGGAATCCTGGAAGACCTCGCCTTCTTGCTGGTCTGCCATGCGCATATAATCGCCAGCAAATGGCGTTTGCAATTGATAGCCGTTCCAGTTCTCAATAATGTTGATCACGCCTTCTTTTTCAGCTAGATCTGGATCAAGATTCACACCGAATAATACACCATGAATACTTGCTTTCTCACCATCCTTGAGAAGGTGATCATGCCTGTTTCCGCCACCAGCCTCAACAATTTTCAGGAATCTGTCACCACCATTTTCAACCGGTTTTAAACCTTCCACGGCATCATAAATCAAAGAATCTACCGTAATCACGATGTCCTTATCATAAAAATCAAATGTCTCCTTGCGCTTGTAATCATATTGTGAGATGAGCATCTCTTCCATGACCTCACGTTGCATGGGATTGCCATCTGGATCAGTTCCCTGGATGACAACGTCAAAATAGGTTTCGGTACTCAGGAACGTATCTTCTACAGCACCTTCACGTATCAACATCATTCCTTCAAAAGATACGTATCTAGTGATTCCAGCGCCAATTATGATAAGAATCCACGACAAGTGCAGTGTCAGCGTTGCCCACTTTTTCCACTGCCATAGATTATATCGCTTGATATTGTAGATAAAATTGATCATTAACCACAGCATCAACAATGAGAACCACCACTCATTATATACCCAAAGCTTTGAGGTAGGCGTGTCATAAGAATTCTCAATAAAGGTTCCTACGGCCATGCTTATCGCAAAAACCAGTAGCAAAATAGACATCGTTCTTGTAGAAAATAAAAACGCCTTGATACGGTCTTTCATAGTAGAATTTAAACGGCTGCAAAGATACTTTACAAAAGCCTTAACACCATGCCTTGTAGGTCGCATGTTCCTGTGTATTTTTACAGTATGACGCGAGTTTTTATAATAGGTACAGGCAATCTAGGCAGGCAATTGATCACGCGCTTTCAACAAGCCATGAAGACTGATATTGAGCTAGTAGGTTATCGCAATTTATCAGGCGAGAAACTGCCCACGGTAAGCGCGCCGCTGAGCATGGAATCCATTCCTACATGCGACCTCATTATTCTAGCTGTGCCAGATGATCGCATAAGCTCTATCAGCGATTCACTAGACAATCCCAACGTGACCATCGCCCACACTAGTGGTAGCGTTTCCATTGCAGCTTTAAATCGTCACGAGAGACGTGGCGTGCTTTACATACCACAAACTTTCAGTAAACATAGATCGGTAGATTTATCTCAAGTAACAATTTGCCTAGAAGCTAGTAACGATAATGTTATGAAGCAGTTAGAGATGGTTTCTGTTACGCTTTCGCGAAAGCTAACACACATCAATTCTCATCAACGTAAAAAGCTACATCTTGCTGCCGTTTACATGAACAATTTTGTCAATCATTGTTATACCAAAGCTGCTGAAATCGCTCAGGAATCTGCCATCGATCAAGAATTATTATATCCATTGATGGAGGAAACCATGCTCAAGGCGCAGGAACTGGGCGCGTCAAATGCGCAATCAGGTCCAGCCATGCGAGGCGATAAAGATACCATTGCCAGACAATTAGAGCAGTTACCAGAAGAGGATCGTGCCATGTACGAGGCTATCACACAATCAATCAAACATACTCATGGATAAAAATTATAAGGAATTATTGCATCAGATCAAGGCTTTCGTTTTTGACGTGGATGGTGTACTTACTGATGGTCGCCTACTCATTTCAGAAAGTGGTGAACTGTTGCGCACGATGAATGCCAAGGATGGCTATGCCATGAAAACTGCACTCAACAATGGCTACAAGGTTTGCATTATTACTGGTGGTAAGAATGAAGGTGTAAAATCAAGACTGGTAGGTCTTGGTGTGACTGATGTTTTTTTAAATGCTAACGATAAGATCATCCAGCTGGAGCAATACATGAAAAAACATGGTTTGCAGGCTCATGAGATTCTATACATGGGTGACGATATGCCGGATATTCCCGTGATGCAGGAAGTTGGTCTGGCCTGCTGCCCGCAAGATGCTATTCCCGAAGTTAAAGCCGTAAGTCATTACATATCCCACAAACATGGTGGTGATGCCTGTGTACGTGATGTCATTGAACAAGTCATGAAAGTCCATAAAAAATGGAACAATGACGCGATAAACGCTGCAAGTTCTTGAAATATCTTAATCTAATAAGATGGCCCAATGTGTTGATGACGCTCATCACACAAGTCATCATATTGTATTGGTTTTTACCTGAGTCCAATGCAGATTTAACCTTGGCACTCTGGCAACAACTAGTAATTATATTTTCCACGTGCTGCATTGTTGCCGCAGGAAACGTGATAAATGACATCTATGATGCCGATGTGGATCGCATCAACAAACCTGATCAAGTAATTGTAGGTAGATTGCTATCCATAAAAAGTTCTAACAGGTTATATATAGGACTTACGTTTACCGCTGTCGTTGGTGGTTTTGTAGTTGCCAATAGCATTGACCGTGCTGGTATGGCGAGTATTTTTATCGTGGTTTCCTTCCTGTTATATTATTATGCAACGACATTAAAAAAACAACTGGTCATAGGCAATGTTGTGATCTCATTGCTTGTAGGACTCGTAATGCTCCTTACTGCTGTAGTTGAATTATATCCAGCATTAAATGACGCTAACCAATCTGAGCAAGGAAAAGTACTGTTGCTATTAACAGGATTTGCTGTACTGGCATTTTTTGTCAATTTATTGCGCGAATGGATCAAGGATGCTCAAGATATTAATGGAGATCTTGCTGGTGGACGTAGCTCTTTGCCACTGGTTTTAGGAAAACAACGCGCCTGCAGAGTGATGGCAGTGTACACCTTAACCCTAGCCGCTGTCCTAGCCTATTGGTTTACAAACATTTTTTACCAATTGTCAAACACCTTTTATTATTCTCTTTTTGCGATCATTGCACCGCTTATGTATATAGGAATACGCTTGTGGAATGTCGAGAATGATAAAGAATTAAAAATCCTATCCTTAGTATGCAAGCTGGTATTATTAGCAGGGATCGTTTTGATAGGCTTATCACAATAAATTATGCTGAGACAAAAATTCAACCAAATAGATTTTATTCTCGCGAGTCAAAGTCCGCGTAGACAGGAATTGCTTAAAGGTCTAGATATCGATTTTTCTATTGAGACAAGACCCGTGGACGAGGTTTATGATGAGAACTTGAAGGGTGGCGAGATCACCGCGTACCTATCCAAACTCAAAGCCAGCAAGTTTGATGATATTAAAGAAAACCAGTTGGTGATAACCAGTGACACCATCGTATGGCTGGATGGTAAAGCTTTAGGAAAACCTAAAAATCACGTTCAAGCGGTTGCTATGCTCACCAGCATGAGTGGCAAGATGCACGAGGTGTTTACATCGGTTTGCTTTACTATGGCAAATCAACAAGATGTGATTACCGATTGTACCAAAGTTTATTTTAAGTCCTTATCTCAAGACGAAATAGAACACTATGTCAAGACCTACCAACCGTTTGATCGTGCTGGCGCTTACGGGATACAAGACTGGATAGGCTATACAAGTATTGATAAATTGGACGGCTGTTATTATAATGTCATGGGATTACCGCTGCCTAAGGTTTATGAATGGTTGAAAAGTGTAAATTTATAGATATGAAATACACCGTATTATTCACGCTACTAATTTGCTTCACAGCATGCAAAACAGACAAAACAGCTGATCTTGTAGAGGTCATTGATTGCACAGATGTCAAGGAAGGAAAATTTGCCTACAATGATCCCATCTATGGTGATTGGATCATCGAACGCAAAGGTGATAAGAACATTGAAACTAGTCCAGATACCGATCTCAAGATCTATAGTGATATCAAATGGATTACAGATTGCGAGTATGAATTACATGTGCAAGACGTAGGCAACAGTGATAATATGGCCGTCGTTTCTAGCACCATACGCATTCTAATTACTGAAGTGACTGAGAACGGTTACAAATGCATTGCCTATACTAATGAAGGACCGCAAGAACTAGAAATGATAAGAGTTGATGGATAGTAGATTTAGAAAAGGATTGCTAGTAGCAGGTTTTGCTGTACTCGCATTGTCGTTATTGTTTTATAGTTCACAAATCAATTTCCAGTATCGTTACTTTAATTGGTTGCACTTTGGTAAGTCACTTGTCGTGCCTGCTTTTACCTTCGCTATAACAGCGTACAGCTTAATTAAGGAGCAAAAGCGGTTCTGCAAGGAAGATAATTGAACTCCTATTTAAAAACTGTCCATTTCTATTCCACAAAAAAATCCGAATCAGTTACCTGATTCGGTTTTTCAATATGTGTTGAGAAATGTTTTTTAAAACATCTCACGACCAGCAAAATGGAACGCTGCTTCAATGGCTGCATTCTCATCGCTATCACTACCGTGAACGGCATTCTCGCCTACACTTTTTGCAAATAACTTTCTGATGGTTCCATCAGCAGCTTCCGCTGGATTTGTTGCACCTATAAGTGTACGGAAATCTGCTACGGCATTATCTTTTTCAAGTACTGCTGCCACAATCGGGCCGCGAGACATGAATTCTACAAGCTCGCCATAAAATGGACGCTCGCTGTGAACTGCATAGAATTCCTGAGCATCAGCCACAGTCATCTGAGTAAGTTTCAATGCTGCGATTTTAAAACCACTGCTCGTTATTTTTTCTAGTATTGCACCTATGTGTCCATCCTCGACAGCATCAGGCTTAATCATGGTAAATGTTCTATTAGTTGCCATTTTCATCTTTTAAATTGCCGTGCAAAAGTACGGCTTTATGGCACTTTAGGCCATAAAACAGTGGCATTTTAACGTCCATACATGTTCCTGTTGCTATTATTATTTTCTTGAAGCAGATTCTACAACCTAGTAATTACTTTTGCAGCATGAATGAAGAAATGATTATTGGCGTTAAGCAATTGCTTGAAACACCCAAGAAAATAGTAATAGTGCCACATAAAAGTCCTGATGGCGATGCCATTGGTTCTATAACCGCACTTTATTCTTATCTCAATAAATTGGGTCACGAGACGACCATGATTTCACCTAACGATTACCCAAAATTTTTAAGCTGGCTTGATCATACCGATAAGATCATCAATTTTGAAAAGCAAAATAGCCAAGCTTTAACTGCCATCGATGAAGCACAAATCATTTTTATTCTAGATCATAATGCGTTGCACCGTGCCGGCGATATGGAACAACAACTCACTGCAAGTGATGCTACTTTTGTAATGATTGATCATCATCAACAACCAGATGATTTTGCACGATTCATGTACAGTGATACTAGCATGAGCAGTACGTGCGAGATGGTATATCATTTTTTAGATCAGCTAGATGCACTAGATCTTATTGATCAAGGAATGGCGACCAGTTTATATACAGGAATACTGACAGATACTGGCAGTTTCAAGTATAGGTCTACCACTTCTACAACATTGCGAGTAGCTGCAAACCTTGTGGATAAAGGTGCCGATAGCGAGAAGATCAACCGCCGTATCTATGATGTCAACTCTCCATCGCGTATGAAGCTTCTTGGAGTTGCGCTTAGCAACCTAATCATTTTGCCAGAGTATCGTGCGGCATTCATCACTTTGACGCAACAAGAGCTTGATGATAACAACTTTGAAAAAGGCGATACTGAAGGTTTTGTAAATTATGCATTGAGTCTTGATGACATAGTATTTGCACAGATATTTATTGAGAAAGCAGACGAGAGCATGATAAAAACATCATTGCGTTCTAAAGGTGATTTTGATGTCAACAAAATGGCTCGTGAGCACTGGAATGGTGGTGGTCACAAGAATGCCGCTGGTGGTAGGTCAGAGGCCAGCATGCAAGAAACAGTAGATAAATTAATTAGTATATTGC
Organism: Nonlabens ponticola; assembly: GCF_003966335.1. Taxonomy (NCBI): domain Bacteria; kingdom Pseudomonadati; phylum Bacteroidota; class Flavobacteriia; order Flavobacteriales; family Flavobacteriaceae; genus Nonlabens; species Nonlabens ponticola. The sequence continues at coordinate 2,017,026 of NZ_CP034549.1, forward strand.
CGCAGTATGAGAGCGATCTTAAAAGCACCATTATATAAAATTACACTATTGGCAACGCTCGCTATGGCCAGCAGTTGTAAGAATCTGGAGGCTCGCGAGGCCATCAGTACTCGCACCAGTACAACAACTGATTTTTCGATAGAACGCAACAAGGAACTTTACGCAGCTCAAGAAGCACAAATTGAAGAAATAATTGCTGCAGATTCCCTAGATTATCAGCGGTCTGCCAGCGGATTTTATTACACCTTTATAAAACAGGATAGTATCATCACAGATCGTGCAAAATATGGCGATCGTGTCACCATTGAGTACAATATATCAAGTATTGACAACCAGCCCATTTACACGACCAGCGAGTTGTCACCACTCACTAAAAGTCTAGAACAAGAATACGGCATATTTAAAGGCCTGCGAGAAGGTCTCAAACTCATGCAGGAAAATGATGAGGCCATATTTTATTTTCCATCCTATGCAGCCTACGGCTTCTACGGCGATCAGGACCGCATAGGCATCAACACACCTATACGCAGCCGTGTTAAATTGCTTAAAATTGAGTAATGATGATGGCTATGATTTTGCTTTCGCGAAAGCGTAACTCCATAAAATTAACCCTAACACCTTTAAAATAATTAACATGAGAAAAATTCACGGATTATTGCTGATCCTAGCTGTCATTCTAACCGCATCGTCTTGTGAAGACAAATACAAGGATGCCAACGACGGTATCTATGCTGAAATCAATACGAGCAAAGGAACCATGTTTGCCAAATTATATCACGAGGCAGCACCAGCAACGGTTGCCAACTTTGTTGCACTGGCCGAAGGTGAACATCCACTGGTAGCAGACTCATTAAAAGGAAAACCATTCTACAATGGTTTGATCTTTCATCGAGTAATTGAAGACTTTATGATTCAAGGTGGTGATATCACCGGTACAGGATCAGGAAACATAGGTTATAAATTTGATCAGGAAATCAACGATACGCTTAATCACGATGCCAAGGGAATCTTATCCATGGCCAATGCAGGTCCTAATACTAACGGTTCTCAATTCTTCATCATGCATAAAGAACGTCCACAGTTGGATGGTCGTTACAACGTGTTTGGAAAGGTGATGGAAGGTCTTGAGGTAATAGATTCTATAGCAACCGTTACTACTGATGGTCGCGATAGACCACTAGATAGCATTGTTATCAATGAGATTAATATTATACGCAAAGGAAAAGCTGCCAGAAAATGGGATGCCCCTAAAGTATTCAAAGAACAAAAAGAAAAGGCAGAGCAAAAAGCTGAAGAAGAAAGAAGAATTGCTACTGAGCGTCGTGAGCGAGCGCCAGCGGTACGCAAAGCAAAAGCGGAAGAGCTTGCAGCGCTGGAGAAAAAAGCTAAAGAACTTCCTGGTGGCGTTAAAATCTACACTATAGAAAAAGGTACTGGCGGTAGACCTGCAGATAAGACTAGGGTCATGATTAATTACAGCGGCTTTTTTGAAGACGGTAGACTGTTTGATTCGAGCTACCTAACCGTTGCCCAGGACTTTGATAACGTTGATCCTCGCAAGTTGAGCGGTAAAGCCTATCGTCCTATGCCAGTAATTTTTGATCCAGCAGCAGGAATGGTTCAAGGTTTTAAGGACGCTATGTTGAGTATGGAATACGGCGATAAGATTGTTGCATATATACCATCTGATCTTGCCTATGGTGAGCGCGGTGCCGGTAATGTTATCCCACCTAACAGTGATTTAATTTTTGAAATGGAGATGATGGAGCCTGTAGAGATTGAAGCAGAAGACTAGAGAATATTCGCAAATAAAATTTAAGCGCACTGACCTCAGTGCGCTTTTTTTAATGCCACGTATTGACCTACCTTTAAAACATGAAAGAAATTATTTACACAAAAGATGCTCCTAATCCCATAGGACCCTATAATCAAGCGGTTTTATGGAAGTGTACTAATCAACAAACACTGTACACCAGCGGTCAAATTGCCATTGATCCAGCAACTGGAGAACTAGATATTGAGGATTTAAAAACCGAAACTCATCTAGTGATGAAGAATTTGAAAGCGGTGGTTGAAAAAGCAGGCATGACGCTGGAGCATGTGGTAAAGACTTCTATCTTCTTGAGTGATATGAACACCTTTGCGACAGTGAATGAAATTTATGGCAGCTATTTTAATGAAGCATCTGCGCCCGCGAGAGAAACGGTCGAGGTTGCCAACCTACCTAAATTTGTAAACGTAGAGATTTCTGCCATTGCCATAAACCATAATTAATGAGTCTTAAAGAATCAGAGTTAATACTTAATGACGATGGCAGCATTTACCATCTTAATCTCAAACCACAACAGCTAGCGCATACCGTTATTACCGTAGGCGATCCAGAACGTGTTGCGGCTGTATCGAGATACTTTGACAGTATAGAAATACAAGTTTCAAAACGAGAGTTTCATACTCATACAGGAATTTATAAAGGAAAACGTATCACCGTTATTTCAACAGGAATTGGAACTGATAATATTGACATAGTTTTCAATGAGCTGGATGCGCTGGTTAATGTAGATTTTCAAACACGAACCATCAAGAAGGATTTGACAACTCTCGATATTATAAGGATAGGCACAACAGGTGCGGTACAACCATCTATTCCTGTTGACTCCTTTTTACTTTCTCAAAGAGCCATAGGTTTTGACAGCTTGCTGCACTGGTACGACCATGATCTCGAGGATCAGAAAATGGCTCAAGATCTAGCCAAAAAATTAAAACTTTCTAAAAACGTAGCTACACCGTATCTCGTCAACTGCAACAAAGAGCTTGCCTCTCAATTTCAAAGCATCGATATGACCAATGGCACGACGATCACCAACGTAGGATTCTATGGCCCGCAAAGCCGTAGCATTAGATTACAACCAGCTCATAAAGACTTAAATGAGCTGATGGCAAACTATGAATTTGATGGACATAAAGTTTCAAACCTAGAGATGGAAACAGCTGGAATTTATGCCATGTCAACAATGCTAGGACATCGAGCGGTTTCCTTGAATGCGGTGCTTGCTAATCGAGCGACTGGAACTTTCTCAACTTCTCCTACTCAAACAGTCGATCGATTGATTAAGTTCTCACTAGATGCCATAGCTAGCTTTTAACAGGAACTTTAAAAGCAATATTACAGCTATGGGTAAATTAGCCATGTGGAAGAAAAATTAGAATATCCGTATCAACATCGCGATATAAATTGGCTTAGTTTCAATGATCGCGTGCTACAAGAAGCCGCTGATGAGAGTAATCCGCTATATGAGCGACTCAAATTTGTAGCCATTTTTTCATCAAATCTAGATGAATATTTTAGGGTACGAGTATCTCAATTGCGTCAATTAAAGCGTGTGGATAAAAGCCTGCGTAAAAAGCTGGTGCTCAAGCCAACTAAGTTTGTCAAGCAAATTCTAGCCAAAGTAGGTGAGCAACAAAATAGATTAGGAGATATTTTTTTTGACGACATCGTGCCTCAATTGGCAGATCACAACATTCACTTACTAGATAAGAATCAAGTTGCTGGTCGTTTCATAAATGAAGCAACGGCTTACTTCAAAGAACATTTGCAGGATATCGTAAAAACTAAATACGTCCAGGCGAGCAAAACCAGCGATATATTTCTAGAAAATCAGCATTTATATCTAATTGTAACCTTTGAAAATGAAAAGCATTATGGTGTGGTCAACATTCCTTCTCAAGATCACAAACGATTTATTGAACTAGCATCAAACGACGATAAGCACTACATAGTATTTCTAGATGATGTTATAAAATCACAACTAGATCAATTATTTCCTGATGAAATCATCACAGGTCGATACAGCGTCAAGCTTTCACGCGATGCAGAATTATATATTGATCAAGAACTCGATGGTGACCTAGCCGATCGTATTTATGCGTCCTTAGGACAACGTCAGCAAGGGCAACCCACAAGATTCTTGTATGATGAAGATATGCCTAAAGAGGTTAAGCGTAATCTGCGCAAGAGTCTAGCCTTAGGTAAAATTGATATGGTTCCAGGAGGTACTTATCACAATTTTGATGATTTCTTTGGTTTTCCAGATCCAACGAATAATGAAAAATTACATGCACAGCCTTTAAAAACTATTAGACATCGCAGCCTTGATGATTCAAGTTCCTATTTCCCAATCATCAAGAAACGCGACCAGTTAGTCCATTTTCCATTTATGTCATTTGATTATGTGCAGCGATTCATTGATCAGTCTGCCACAGATCCTGACGTGGTCGAGATAAAGATAAGTCTGTATCGAGTCGCGGACGAGAGTGCCTTGACAGATTCACTGCTTACAGCATTGAAAAATGGGAAAAAAGTCACCGTTTTCGTAGAGGCCAAAGCTCGATTTGATGAGGAAAACAATATTAAATGGGGTCGCATTTTTGAAGAACATGGCGCACGAGTGATATATAGTTATCCGCGTATAAAAGTGCATAGCAAGGTGATGCTTGTACTGCGCAAGGAAAAAGAAAAACTCAAGCGATATGCCTACATAGGCACTGGTAATTTTAATGCCAAAACCTCAAAAATCTACTGCGACCATGGCCTATTCACCGCAGATAAAAACATTACCAAGGATCTAAAGAGAGTATTTGAAGTCCTACAAGGTGAACTTATAATACCTAGAGCGCAGCATCTACTGATATCGCCATTTACTACGAGAAGAACCTTTGAAGATCTTATCAGGAAAGAAATTGAAAGTGCGCGCGCAGGAAAGCCAGCGGCCATTATTGCCAAAATGAATCAGCTGGAAGATCCTGGAATGATTAACCTACTCTATCAAGCAAGTCAGGCTGGAGTTACCATACGATTATTAGTGCGTGGTTTTACCTGTCTTGTTCCTGGAATCAAAGATATGAGTGAGAACATCATGATGACCTCGATAGTAGACAGATTTCTTGAACACGGTCGTATTTACAAATTTCATAACAATGGTGAGCCACTCATGTTTATGGGTAGCGCAGACTGGATGTCACGCAATCTTGACCGTCGCATAGAAGTCCTCGCTCCTATCTATGATGATCTAGTATTTAAGGAACTGGATGATATTCTGGAATTACAACTACAGGATAATGTCAAGGCACGTATCCACACGACACAGGAAGATAATCCCTACGTTCAGGACGACCAGGAATCATTGCGATCTCAAGATGCTATCTATCAGTACTTAAAAGATATTCACAAGTCATAATATCATACCATGACAACCATCAATATAGGCGGCGTTCCAGAACATTTTAATTTGCCATGGCATTTGGCTATTGAGGATTCCGCTTTCGCGAAAGCGGGCATCAATCTATCATGGCAGGACGTACCAGAAGGTACAGGTAGAATGTGTAATCTTTTACGAGAATCAGAGCTCGATGTAGCCTGTATCCTTACCGACGGTATTGTAAAAGACATTATGGCTGGCAATCCAGCTAAAATCATTCAAGTTTATGTGGACTCTCCATTACTTTGGGGCGTCCACGCACCAGCAGACTTGATTGAAGAAGATACCGCGCAATTTGACAACCCAACATTTGCCATAAGTAGATATGGTAGTGGTTCGCACTTGATGAGTTTTTTATTAGCTGCCAGACACAAATGGAATCCTGAAAAATTAAGGTTTAAACTGGTAAATACCATTGACGGCGCAGTCACTGCATTGACAAATCACGAGGCACAACTCTTTTTATGGGAACGTTACATGACCCAACCGCTGGTAGATAATGGCACCTTTAAAAGAATGCAAACGGTGGCAACGCCATGGCCCAGTTTTGTCATCGCAGCTACGGACAAATGCATCGCAGACAAGCAGGACGCTCTTGCCAAAATGCTTAGTATAATCAACAACTATACTGCTGATTTTAAAGAGATACCAAGCATTGACCGCACAATCGCTTCACATTATGATTTACAGGTAGGCGACGTTCAACAATGGTTACTGCGTACAGAGTTTAGCGATAAACAGCTACAAGAAAAAACGGTGAACATCATCAACGAGCAATTTTTAAAAGTTGGAATATCTGATAAGAAAGTTGCCTTGAAAGATCTAGTTTTTGATCTTCCTAAAATTGACGAAGAAGAATAATTACCAATCAATAGGTTTCATACCTCGTTCTTGCAGGTAGCGATTACATCTTGAGAAATGCTTGTTGTCAAACCAGTAACCACGGTTAGCGCTTAATGGTGATGGATGACCTGTGGTGAGCACAAAATGTCTTTTTTCATCAATGAGTTTAGCTTTTCCTTTGGCAAATCCACCCCAAAGCAAGAATACAAGATTCTCACGCTCGTCGCTTAACAATTTTATAACCCTATCAGTAAAGATTTCCCAACCTTTTTTCTGGTGGCTTCCGGCTTGTCTTTTTTCTACAGTGAGTACGGTGTTGAGCAGTAATACACCTTGATCTGCCCAGCGCTCAAGATTACCACTTGCTGGAATAGGTATTTTTAAATCCTGATTGATTTCCCTAAAGATATTGATAAGTGATGGAGGTTTGGGAACACCATCTGCTACTGAAAAGCATAGTCCATTTGCCTGACCTGGACCATGATAGGGATCTTGCCCTATAATGACGACCTTTACCTTTTCAAAAGGCGTGCGATCAAAAGCTGCAAAAATCTTCTTTCCAGGAGGATAGCATGTAGTACGCTCGTATTCCTGTTTTACAAATGCAATAAGTTGTTCAAAATATTCCTTATTGAATTCCTCTCGCAGCATTTCTTTCCAGCTGGGTTCTATGTTTACGCTCATTCAGTCGCTTTATAATTACAAGCCTTGAATTTACTAGAAAGGCTCGTTCCATAGGATTAAAAAAACTATAACATCAAGAACATACTGCAGTGGCTTAATTATTTTTGTGTGGCACATGAGAAAAATATCACGCAAGACCACTGAAGATCTTGAATTTAATACAGTAATTGATCAGGCGAGCGCCTATTGCGTCACAGACGATGGTCGAGATCTTTTAAAAAAGCTACAACCATTTGCTTCTAGCAATAAAGTCCTGCGATCACTGGATTTTACTCATGAATACCTGCAGTCATTCTCATCAGACTACTCCATTCCTAATCATGGATTTGACCCTATTGATAAAGAACTACAGCTGCTGGGCATTGATAACAGCACGTTGGAAAAGGAATCTATACGCAGGCTGGTTCAACTGCCTAGAACGGTAAACGATCACATCAAATTTTTTAAGAAAACTCGAGAGCATTTTGAGCGTTTGTATGAGCGCACGACAAATCTTGAGTATAACACCGCAGTTCCAGATCAGGTAGATCAGGTCATGGATCGATTTGGCGAGATAAAGGATGATGCATCACCCATTCTCAAAGATGTACGCAGGCAAATGAATACGGTGCGTGGCGAGCTTAACGGTAGCTTTGGCGCTGCTTTATCTCATTATCTCAAACTTGATTATCTGGACGATATCAGAGAAACAGTGGTAGATAATCGTCGCGTTCTCGCTGTAAAATCTATGCATAGACGCAAAGTAAAGGGTAAGATTATGGGCAGCTCAAAAACCGGTAGCATCTCATACATTGAGCCAGAGCGCGTGTTAAAGCTTTCGCGAAAGCTAACAGAATTAGAGATTGAGGAGCACGAGGAAATTCAACGTATCCTTAAAGAGTTAACCAATTTCCTGAGGTTATTCATCCCAAAATTTGAACAGCAACGCAGCTACCTAGCAGAGACCGACACCATTGCTGCCAAAGCGAAATATGCACGCAAAATCAATGCGCTGCTACCTATAATGGTACAACATAAAGAATTAGAATTAGTTGATGCCTATCACCCATTGTTGCTTATTGCCAATCGTGAGCGAGATGAAAAGACCTACCCGCAAACCATACGATTAGATGTCGACAATAGAATCATCGTTATTTCTGGACCTAATGCTGGTGGTAAATCCATCACGCTCAAAACAGTAGGTTTATTGCAATTAATGATTCAATCAGGAATGTTGATTCCAGTTCATGAGAAAAGTCGAGTTTGTATTTTTAAACAGGTGATGACTGATATAGGAGATAATCAAAGTATTGATAATCATTTGAGTACCTACAGTTATCGACTTAAAAACATGCGTGGTTTTCTGCGCAAGGCTGATGATAATACGTTATTTTTAATTGACGAATTTGGAACTGGATCAGATCCAGAATTAGGTGGTGCTCTGGCCGAAAGCATGCTGGAAGAATTGTACGCACGCAAGTCCTATGGTATCATCACGACGCATTATACAAATCTAAAGATGCTGGCCAACGAGTTGCCAGAAATGAATAATGCTAACATGTTGTTTGACAGCCAATCGTTAGAGCCTATATATCAGTTACAATTGGGTGAAGCTGGTAGCTCCTTTACATTTGAAGTAGCACAAAAAAACGGTATCCCATTTTCATTGATCAATAAGGCCAAAAAGAAAGTGGAACGTGGCAAAATACGTTTTGACAAATCAATTGCCGCACTGCAAAAAGAGCGTTCACACCTGCGTAAAAACAATGAATCATTGCGTGAACGCGAGATGAAGGCCACACAAAAAGCTAATAAGCTAGACGATACACAGGAACGCATCCAGCAAAAGCTAGAGGATTTTCAAGAGTTGTACGACACGTATCAACGTCATATTCAATTGGGGAAAAAGTTTGACCAGTTAGCTAGTGATTACAATAAGAACAAGAAAAAACGACAGTTGCTGGATGAACTAATGAAACTTGTCATTACCGAGAATGTCAAACGTCAACCACCACCAAAAAAGAAAACGGCTGCAGCCAAAGATAAGGGCAGACAAAAACAGGCTGAAAACGAACTGATCCAAAAGGCAACCAAAATACGTAAGGAAAAAAAGACGGTAAATAAGCCAGCTATAGAAAACCCTAAACCAAAAGTGAATTTTAAAGTAAATGATCGCGTGCGTTTGATCGATTCACGATCAGTAGGAACTATAGACAATATCGAAAAAGGAAAAGCTACCGTGAATTACGGTATGTTTACTACGCTCGTGAGTGTAGAACAATTAGAACCTGTGAAGTAATGGAAAAGCAAATCGTACTTTTTGATGGAGTGTGTAACCTATGTAATAAGGCAGTAACTTTTATTATTGAACGTGATAAAAAGAATGTATTCAACTTTGGTGCCCTGCAAAACGAGAAAGGAAAAGCGCTTCTCAATAAATACGACATTGATCCTGAAGAAACGGACAGTATCATTTTGATAAAAAATGACAAGGCATATATCAAATCAACAGCGGCTCTTCATATAGCTAAAAACCTTTCTGGAGGCTGGCCACTACTCTACACATTTATCATTCTGCCTAAGTTCATTCGTGATAGTATCTATGATTGGGTGGCACGCAATAGATATGGATGGTTCGGTAAAAAGGACAACTGCATGATCCCAAATGCTGACCTACGTTCAAAGTTTATTGATAACTAACACGCTTACTGCTAAAGTTTTAAGCCAAGTAGTATATATTTAAGGTCAAATTGCTTTCTAGTGAAACGTTTTCTGTTCAGTTTTCTATTATTTGCCGTTTATCTGTCGGCATGTATAGCGATTCTTAATTACAGTCTAGAAAATAAGATTCTAGATCTGGATGCAATTAAAACCAGTGACGCAACTGAAATCACTAGAGATCAAGATGTATCGACGTATAAATCTGTGATTGATCCAGAGATAACAGTAAATGATCAAGAGGATAAAGTAAACTCTGTCCCGACCACAGACTCATTGGTTTTAGATAATCCGGATGCGCTTGAGCAGGCACAAGGTTCTTTAGCAACCGTTGATGTGGAGAACGATGATTTACCTTACGTGGACGACCAGCAGACCGTTCAGGTGCTTCAAGGTGATGGGTACTTCAATATTACCTTACCTGATGGCAGCAATCTATTGGAATGTCAAGATTACACCATCGTATATCGTAATAAATCAAAAGTAAAAATACCTTACTCATGCAGAGAATATGGTCTGGCCATCAGAGCGTATTTGAGAGAGAACCCTCAAAGCAAATTAAAGATTACTACATTCCACGATGATAAGGAAAGCGAACAAATAGGCGAGGCTCGTGCAGATTACATTATAAAATTACTTACAGGAGTAGGTATAGAAGAATCTAGTATGGTGGCTGTGGTGAAGAAAGCAAATCTTGACATAGCAAAAGGATATGCCACAGGTGGCGTTAATCTCGAATTATTTGACTCTAGTATTCCTGAAGTTGAAAAGAATGCTAAATTTCCAACGAATGATGTAGACGAGCCAATTAACAGACGTAAGACATTACTGGCTCAAAAGTTCTCTTCTGGATTTCAGGGTGTTTATTATTATGGAGATACTAGATTTACATCCTATTTGTCACAGGTGAAAAGCATATTACGTTCCAATCCTAGCGCACAGGTTTATGTCTATAGCTATGCTGAAAAATCTGGTGATAGTAAAGAAAATTATGCCGTAACCAGAGATAATGCGAGCACTGCTAGAAAGCTCATGATTCAAAATGGTATTGATAAAACCAAAATTGAAGCGGTCGCACAAGGCGAAAAATCCAGCGGTACTTCTGGAACTAATCAATGCATCATTCTAGTTGTAAAATAATTTTATGGATCACATTTATGCTAATCTATACTTATATGTAATCTTTGGTTTTATGCTGTTGGGAGCATTCATCTTGGGTTATGTTTCTAGCAGATTTAATGCAAGAAATACAAATGAACAATCGGTAAGCTTCCACACAGGACTAGATAAGGACATTATAAATGCAGATGTTGAAAGAGAAATCTCAAAAATTGTGCAGCCTGGATCTATACGTGCCCAGCGAACCAGAGATAGATCTGGAATATTGAGTGATGATGCAAAACGTAGCATGATTGAAAATCAAATAGATTTTGAATCTATCGGTACCGGTAACGCTGCTGATAAGGATGACTTACAGCAAATTACTGGTATTGGCCCTTTTGTTGAAGAAAAACTCAATGCCATCGGTATCTATAATTTTTCTCAGTTAGCTCGCATGAGTGATGAGGATATCAATGCTATCGCCGCACTCATTGAGTTTTTTCCCGGCAGGATACAACGCGATGAATGGAAAGAGCAAGCGCAGGCGCTTTCTAAAGATTAAATATTGCAGTAATAACAAAACTCAAAAAGCCTTTCTTGCATTTCAAGAAAGGCTTTTGATTATTAGATTGAGAATAAATTACTGGTTGCCGAGTATTATAGGTAATCCACCACTTTCAGATCCACCTACAACTACTACTTTAGAATTGGGTGATTCCGCTAATCTTAGGGTTGCTTCTATTCCTTTCTCAGTAAGGATCTTATCGGTAAGCGATGCACTCAATATCTTATTTGCCACTGCTTTACCTTCGGCATCAATTTTTTGTCTTTCGGCTTCTTTGGTAGCTTTTGCAAGACGGAATTCATATTCCAGCGCTTCTTGCTCCTGACGTAGCTTGCGCTCAATTGCTTCCTTGATTTTAGTAGGTAGCGTTACATCTTCTACGAGCACTCGATTTACTTGCACGTATTGTGTTTTCAATTCATTGCGTACCTCTTCCAGAATCTCGGTTTGAATGACGTCACGTTTACTACTGTACAATTGCTCAGGTGTATATCGACCTACTACACTACGAGCAGCTGCACTAATCGCAGGCGCCAGTATTTCTGACTCGTAATTACGACCTTTTTCCTGGTGCAGGTAAGGCAACTTATCATATTGAGGTTGATACCATACCGTACCATCAACTGATACTTCAAGACCATTTACTGATAGCACGCGCATCTTATCGCTTATTGATAATTGACGTACTGGATAGATGATCATATCATTCCACGGTGCGATGATGTGAAAACCTTCACCATAGGTATTTTCTGTATCAACACCTTCACTGAATGGTCTAAATAGTACACCAGCCTGACCTGCCTCGATCACGACACTACTCTTAAAAATGATAATTAATAAAATAACTGCACCTATGAGTGTAAAAACAAGTGCTTTAGGTAATCTTTCCATATTTGGGTTTTAAATAAGTCCGTTATATTTTCTTAGAATCCACTCTAAAGCTAGTAAGATAAGGATAAAGATCAAGAGAACACGCCAATCTATCAATGATTCAAAGCTGGTTTGCTCGCGTTGAATGGTAGATAATAAACTGTCATTTTTTAAAGTACTTTTTAACTCACTTATTTGATCCGGTGTGAATACTATACCGTTAGTAGCAATTGAACGCAAGTCCTTATAGTTAGCACTCACAAATTGACTCTCAATATCAAATTCCAACACTTTAAAAGAACCAGATTTGCGCAGATTGCTTGATTGCACAGAAGTTGTAAAATTATACGATCCTGGCGCGAGTCCAGATAAATCAACCGTATAGTCGATACCTCTAGAAATAAACGGTCGCTGTGATCGCTCACCCGTTTCCTTGTTCTCAATATACAAGTCAAGAACAGCGTCATCTCGCTCCTCAAAATTTTCATCAAGGTATGTCGCCATCAATAGTATACGATCATTTTCATAGTAGAACCGCTCATAATCCACCTCTAACCTATCGCGTTTATCGTCGCTGGATAAAAACTGGATCTGTGAACTTACTAGATCATCAAATTCCTGAAAATTTGCATCGCGCAAGTAAGCCTCGCTGCGCCAGCGCCATAACCCAGAGCCCATAGTTACTGCATGTTTGGAATCTACCTCATTGTAAGTGAACCACAATGGCTGTTGGGTTTCTACGGCACCTATCTTTTTATAAAATAGAACGTCAATATTTCCAAAGGCACTAACCTCGCCAAAAGGAACCTGCAATGGTGGGAAATCCGCAAGATCAAAACGTTCCAAATTAAAACTTTGGTAGTTTTGATTCATCACCGGTTGCACCTCGTCTTTTTGTGCATAAACCTCGGCAGTGAAAATTTCTTGTGATCGATTCAAGTACCTTAGATCAGGTTTTGGACCGACGATAGTCCAGGTATTTTTGTTGAGATTTTTGATGGCTGTTTCAGCTTTCGCGAAAGCGGAACCAACACCATACTTCACAACTAGATCATATTCGGAAATTACAAATGGCTCATCTACAGTTTTGATCGTGGCACGGCGAAATTTATTGGACTCAATAGATTTTTTTAGCGCTGCCAAATCAGGATGCAAATATTCCGCTAGAATCAAAATTTGTGATTGTTGATCGATGACTTCAACAGCAAAATTGCGATTGTTGTTTGCTGTATTCTTCTCTTGAGAAATAGTGCTGATGCTGGCCGTGTAGGATTGCACACCTATATCAGTACTCTTAAGTAGAATACTTTGCACCGACGCCCTATTATTGCTGTCGAAACTAACAGGAATACTCTTGAGTCGTTTGCCGTCTTGATTAATAGTAAGGCTTATATTTACAGGTATTTCTCCTGAATATGAAACAAGGATTTCTACAGGAAACTCGTTATCTAAATAGGAGAATTTATTGACATTAATTTGAGTAATCTTGATGTCTGCGTAGCTTGTGGTGTCGCCATAAACTACTGAATACAGGTGCGTATTCTTATCTAGAACGGTGTATTTATAACTACTACCTATGGTTTGATTACCATCTGTCATCATGACGATGGCTTTATTGCGACTTGCATTAAGACGCTGGACTTTTGTAATTGCATTATCCAGATCCGTTTGATCCTGATTAAAGGATAGACTATCGGCTAGTGTGATGTCATCACCCATCTTATAAAGAGATACGTCATAATCATCTAGCCATTCTTGATCGTTCATTAATACCTGCAAATCCTGATCAATTAGTGCACTAGCTCCCAACTTTTCTATCGATCTAGAATCATCTACTACGATAGCCATTTGCGGCTTGACGTCAGTGTAGGTTGTTGATTCAAACTGTGGTGCAAGCAATAATAATAGAATAGAAAAAACCGTGATTGCTCTTAAAACAGCAAACCACGGTTGTTTTTTCTTATTAGATTTTACTAAAAAACCATACTGGAACAATGCAATAAGAACAGCAACTATGGCTGCTAGAATGATCCAGATGTAAGTCATATAGAGATTGAATTAGGTAAGCATACCACCATCAACATGTAACGTTTGACCTGTTACATAAGTACTCAAGTCACTTGCAAGAAAGGCACAAGCATTAGCTACATCTTCAGGACTACCGCCACGTTTCAGTGGTATAGCATCTCTCCAACTTTGAACTGTCTCATCGTTAAGAGCACCTGTCATCTCTGTTTCAATAAATCCTGGTGCGATTGAGTTACAACGTATGTTTCGAGATCCTAGTTCTAATGCAACAGACTTAGTAAAACCAATAATTCCAGCCTTACTTGCGGCATAATTTGTTTGCCCTGCATTTCCCTTAACACCAACGATGCTACTCATATTTATGATGCTACCACTGCGTTGTTTGAGCATGGTGCGTTGCACAGCCTTTGTCATATTGAAGACTGACTTTAAGTTCACTTCAATTACCTTGTCAAAGTCCTCTTCACTTATTCTCATAAGCAAGTTATCCTTTGTAATACCAGCATTATTAATGAGCACATCGATGCTATCAAAATCCTTAGTCACTTGAGCGATTAAATCTTGAGACTCTTGAAAACTTGACGCATCACTCTTGTAACAGTGAGCCTTGACGCCCATATCTTGGAGCTCTTTTTCAAGTTCCTTGGCTGGCTGTTCAGAACTGCTGTAGGTAAATGCAACATTTGCTCCATGTTGCGCAAAGACTTGTGCTATTCCTTTACCTATACCACGACTTGCGCCTGTTATAATGACATTCTTACCTTCTAGTAGCTTCATTTAGCAACGATTTTATCAATGAAATTTTGTTGTAATAATCCTTCTCTTTCAAACCATTCTCTAAGCCCCATGTACTTAGTTCTAGAACCCTTAATGGCATAAGTATCAATCTTACCTTGTTTTGATCTTAAGACAAAAGCTGCTGCAATTATCTTTTTGCGCACTTTATCAAAGTGTGTAGGATCTATGTTCTTTATGGCGATAGCGTGACTAGCCATATCATCATAGGACAGCGGCGTTTGAGTAGATTTGAGTCGGCTTAATATAAATTTTCCCCAAATAGACTTGCGACCAGGCTTTTTCTTGTACTTGCGCTTAGGTTCTGCCTTGGTCTTTGGTCGTTGTCCGCGATCGTTTTGCGGTGATACTTCTGGAATATCCACAACAAAATTATCAGTAATTCCACTGTCAACTTCAGATAGTTGATCTAATACCGATTTGAGTTCTGAGAGCTTCTTCAAAGTCTCAGAGTACTCTTGCTGGTAATGTAGCTTCATCTTTATAGCGATTTCCTCGCTTATTTTGATATCGGACATTTTGGGGGAAATTTAAATTAAACTTCAATAAGGTCTATCCTAATACTTCGGCGACCTTTTTACCTATTTCTGCTGGAGAATCAACAACATGAATTCCTGATTCTCTCATGATTTTCTTTTTTGCTTGAGCTGTATCCTCAGATCCACCGACTATGGCACCTGCATGACCCATAGTACGTCCAGCTGGTGCAGTTTCACCTGCGATAAATCCTATGACCGGCTTTTTGTTACCTGTTTCTTTGATCCATTTTGCCGCATCAGCTTCTAATTGACCACCTATTTCACCTATCATGACGATAGCCTCGGTTTCTGGATCATTCATGAATAATTCAACAGCTTCTTTGGTTGTGGTCCCGATGATTGGGTCACCACCTATGCCTATTGCTGTAGAGATTCCATAACCTTCTTTCACTACTTGATCAGAAGCTTCATAAGTAAGTGTACCAGATTTTGAAACGATACCAACCTTACCTTTTTTAAATACGAAGCCTGGCATGATACCGACTTTCGCTTCTTCTGGAGTGATAACACCTGGACAGTTAGGTCCAACAAGACGACAATCTTTATCCTTGATGTAATCAGCAGCTTTTACCATATCTGCAACTGGGATACCTTCAGTAATTGCAATGATGACTTTAATACCAGCGTCAGCAGCTTCCATGATGGCATCTGCAGCAAATGCCGGTGGCACAAAAATGATTGTTACATCAGCACCTTCTTTCTCTACTGCTTCCTGCACGGTATTAAAAACTGGCTTGTCAAGGTGTGTTTGGCCACCTTTACCTGGTGTCACACCACCTACTACATTGGTACCATACTCGATCATTTGACCAGCATGAAAAGTACCTTCACTACCTGTAAAGCCTTGAACAATAATTTTTGAATTCTTGTTTACTAAAACACTCATTTATATCTATTTAGATTTGATAATTTATTTTAAATGGCTGGATGACTTGTCTGATGACATTCTATCAACTGTCCATCCTGCACTTTCCATATACTGATAAAGTACCCGATAGGCACCTCTTCATTTGGATTTTCTATTGTCTTGACGTAAAGCGTGTATCGAGCAACAACTTCATCTTTCTCACTCAACATATGGGATACATCATATCGCAAGCTCTCATAGGATTGTGCGGCAGATTCTATAAGTTCCCAATAGCTGGATTGATCATACACATTATACCCTGTACTGGAATGCCAATAAACCTGCAAATCAGGATGTATAAATTGCTCATAAGTTGATTTATCGCTAAATGCGCTAGAATCAAAAAAAGAATTTAATAATTTTTTAGCCGCTGCTGACATTCCTTATTTTATTTCAAATATAACGTGCAAACCTTGTTGTACCGCACACTTTACAAGTACTTTAGGCTTCCTTTTCCTTAGTTTGTAATTCTTTTAATTGAGCCATCATTTCTGGTATTTTCTTGATGGATGCTATTTCCTTGTATTTGGATCTAAAATCATCTGCTGGTATACCAAAGTATCTCTTATTTGCCTCCAATGACTTGCTAACACCTGCCTTAGCCGATATCACTGCCTTACTGCCGATAGTAATACCGCTGGTGATTCCTACTTGACCCCAAATAGTTACTTCATCTTGTACCACAACACAGCCAGCAATACCTACCTGACTAGCGATGAGCACGTGTTTACCAATAATGGTATCATGACCTATCTGGACTTGATTATCCAGCTTTGAACCATATTCTATGGTAGTATCGCCAGTGACGCCGCGATCGATGGTACACAGCGCACCTATCTCAACATTGTCTTCAATAACAACACGACCACCACTCAATAATTTGTCGTATCCATCTGGCCTGCGCTTATAGTAAAAAGCGTCTGCACCTAGGACTGTTCCCGAATGAATAATCACATTATTGCCAATGACGCTTCCGTTATTGATGGAAACATTGCTGTGAATCACACAATTATCGCCAATCACGACGTCATTTGCAATGAAGACATTAGGTTGTACCACAGTATTTTGTCCTATGGTGTATTTGGGTTGTTCCGCTTTCGCGAAAGCTGAAAAAGGATTAAAGTATTGTGTTAAACGATTGAAATCCCTAAACGGGTCATCGCTTATTAACAAGGCTTTTCCAGAAGGACACTCTACCTGTTTATTGATCAAAATCACTGTCGCAGCACTTTCTAGGGCCTTATCGTAATATTTAGGATGATCAACAAATACGATGTCTCCAGGCGTTACCACGTGAATCTCGTTCATGCCTTTTACAGGAAATGATTCATCGCCTACATAAGTGCAGTCGATGATTTGAGCGATTTGCGCTAGTGTATGAGTTATCTTGAATTTCAAACTACTGCTTCATGCGCTCCTGGTAGGAACCCTTTTCTGTGTCAATGCGTATAATATCACCTTCATTAATAAACAGTGGTACATTGACGGTCGCACCAGTCTCTACCGTGGCTGGTTTTGTCGCGTTGGTTGCGGTATTTCCCTTAACTCCTGGCTCAGTCGCAGTGACTTCAAGCACCACATACTGTGGCATATCTACTGACAAAGGCGAATTATCTTCGGTATTTATCTGGATGGTCACATTCTCACCTTCTTTCAATAAATCAGGTGTGTCCAATGAGCTTTCTAGCAATCTTATTTGTGTGTAATCTTCATTATTCATGAAGTGATAGAACTCACCATCATTGTATAAATATTGAAACTTGTGCGTCTCTACACGTATGTCTTCAATCTTGTGACCAGCCGAAAATGTATTGTCGATGACCTTACCAGTGGTTACACTTTTTAATTTGGTTCTTACAAATGCTGGACCTTTACCAGGCTTAACGTGTAAAAATTCAATGATTTTATAAATATCGTTGTTGTACCTGATGCACAATCCTTTTCTAATGTCGCTAGTTGATGCCATATGTTAGTTACTTCCTAGGTATCCTCTCATGATACCTCGTTTTGAGTTTTTAATAAATTCTAATATTTCGTCACGCTCAGTGGTGGCGCTCATCTCTGCCTCGATGATTTCGACGGCCTGTGAGACGTTATAGTTCTTTTGATATAGGATTCTGAAGATATCCTGTATCTCACGTATTTTTTCTAATTGAAATCCACGACGTCTCAACCCTACCGAATTAATACCTACATAACTTAACGGTTCGCGACCAGCCTTAACATACGGTGGTACATCTTTTCTCACAAGTGAGCCACCAGTCACGAAAGAGTGACTACCTACTTGACAGAATTGCTGTACGGCAGCCATACCTGCCAAAACCACGTGATCACCAACGGTGATGTGGCCAGCTAGTGTACTATTGTTTGAAAAAATACAGTGATCACCAACGATACAATCATGGGCAATATGACAGTAAGCCATAATCCAGCAATTGTTACCGATGACGGTCTTACCGCGATCGCTCGTACCACGATTGATGGTAACACATTCTCTTATGGTTGTGTTATCTCCTATAATAGTTACCGTATCCTCATCTTCAAACTTCTTGTCTTGTGGGATGGCACTGATTACAGCGCCTGGAAAAATGCTCACATTTTTACCTATGCGAGCACCTTCCATGATGGTTACATTGGATCCAATCCACGTGCCATCGCCAATTACAACATCATTATGAATGGTTGTAAAGGGTTCAATGACCACATTTTTGGCAATTTTGGCTCCTGGATGGACGTATGCTAGTGGTTGATTCATTATTTGACTTTTGAAATTTGTGCCATGAGTTCTGCCTCTGCACATAAAACTCCGTTTGCGTACGCGTACGCTTGCATGTGGGCAATTCCTCTTCTTATAGGTGTTATTAATTCCGCCTTAAAGATGAGTGTATCGCCTGGAGATACCATGCGTTTAAATTTGACGTTGTCCATTTTCATGAAAAAGGTCAAATAGTTTTCGGGATCTGGTACGGTGCTTAAAACTAGAATACCACCATTTTGCGCCATTGCCTCAACAATAAGCACTCCTGGCATCACGGGTTTGCCAGGAAAATGACCTACAAAGAACGGCTCGTTCATTGTGACATTCTTAAGACCGATCACCTCAGTATCTGTAAGCTTAAATATTTTATCAACTAATAAGAATGGTGGTCTATGCGGCAACACTTCCATGATCTTCACAGTATCCATAAGTGGCTCTGCATGTATATCAACTACGGGAACGTTGTCTCGTATTTCTTTCTTAATGATTTTAGAAAGCTTTTTGGCAAACTGTGTATTGACATAATGGCCTGGCTTAGTCGCGATGACTTTACCTCTTATGCGATAGCCGACTAATGCTAGATCTCCTATAACATCCAGCAGCTTGTGTCTCGCTGCCTCATTAGGATGATGCAATGTCAGGTTGTCAAGAATACCATTAGGCTTGATGGAAATATTCTCTTTGTTAAAGGCCTTTTTGAGACTGTTCATTGTCTTTTCAGAAAGCTCTTTGTCTACATATACAATGGCATTGTTGAGATCGCCACCTTGAATCAATCCATGATCAAGCAACATTTCAATCTCATGTAAAAAACTAAATGTTCTTGAACTAGAGATCTCTTTCTTAAAATCAGAAAGTTTATTAAGCGTAGCGTTTTGAGTACCAAGGACTTTAGTACCAAAGTCCACCATAGTGGTGACCTGATAATTATCGGCAGGCATCAGTATTATCTCACTACCCGTTTCTTCATCCTTGTAAGAGATAATGTCCTTTACCACAAACTCCTTACGCACCTTATCTAATTCTTTCTTACCAGCTTTTTCAAGAGCTTCTACAAAGAATTTTGAGGATCCATCCATTATCGGTGGCTCGCTACTGTTTATTTCTATTAGACAGTTGTCTATTTCCATTCCTACCAATGCCGCAAGAACGTGCTCACAGGTATTGATTTGAACCCCATTTTTATCTAACGTAGTTCCTCGCTTAGTATCAGTCACATAACTAGCTGAAGCTTCAATCACTGGTTGCCCTTCAAGATCTGATCTCTGGAAAGCATATCCGTGATCTGCTGGTGCTGGTTTGAAGTTGAGAGTTACCGATTTGCCGGTATGCAAGCCAACACCTGTTAGCTCTACCTCTTTTTCAATAGTGGTTTGCTTAAATTCTGTTGCCGTCATTTATGCGTTTATATTTTTCTCGACTGCGCGCAGTCGTTGTTCTATAGTTGGTAAATTTTTAAAATTGACATAGGATCTATTCCATGAACCGTAGTCAAAAGCTGGTGAGCCTTGAATGTTGGAATTATCTTTAATATTCTTTCCAATACCACTTTGAGCCTGGACACCTACATTATCACCTATGGTAATATGACCGGCAATACCTACTTGACCACCTATACGGCAGTTTTTCCCAATTTTAGCAGATCCTGCGATCCCAGTTTGGGAAGCGATGACGGTATTTTCTCCTATTTCAACATTGTGAGCTACCTGTATCTGGTTATCTAGCTTCACTCCTTTTCTAATAATGGTACTGCCTAAAGTGGCTCTATCAATAGTGGTTAACGCACCTATATCAACAAAATCCTCTAAAATAACATTACCTGTTTGTGGCACTTTGGAATAGCTACCATCTTCATTAGGTGAAAAACCAAAACCGTCGGCACCAATAACGCATCCAGAATTGATGACTACGCTGTTTCCTATGATGGTATCAGACATGATTTTTGCACCAGAATAAATCACACAATTATCTCCGATAGTGACATTCTCTGCAATATGAACGTTGGGAAATATCTTAACTCCATTACCGATTTTCACATTCTCAGATATATAACTAAACGCTCCTAGATAAATATCCTGCGCAACCGTTACTGATTCATGGACAAAGCTAGGCTGCTCGATGCCAGATTTATTAAGCTTGGCAGCTTGATAGTACTCTAATAAAGTGGAAAATGCCTTGTATGAATCCTTGACTTTTATCAGGGCACAAGAAATCTCTTGTTCTGGCACAAAAGTATCATTGACAATAACAGCTGTTGCCTGAGTGGTATAAATGTATGAGGTGTATTTGGGATTTGATAGAAAGCTCAAACTACCATGAGTTCCTTCTTCTATCTTAGAAAGTTTATCCACTTGTTTTTGTGGATCACCGACAACGGTTCCTTCTAGAATTCCAGCAATCTGTTCAAGACTAAATTTCATTGAAACAAAAGTAAGGATTTAAATCAATCTTGATTTTTGGGATAGCAATAGTAATGTTTTGAAACACTTTGTCCCAATGCTTTAAAGCTAGGTTCTTTACTAGCCCTTAAAAACTCTTTGATCTTTCCTGTTTTGGTAAGGATTTTTATGGGTTTCGCTTTCGCGTAAGCGGTATTATCAACCACACCGCTAAACACAAAATAAGCAGCCTCGTGAGTACTGAAGTTGTACGCCGTCATTAATTTCTCAATCTTACTATTGATTTTTTTATTCGAAATCTCAGTTTTTGAAAACTTGATTTTAAGCAATTGTCGATTCAATATCATGGTGCACAATTCACGCAGGACATGATCATCATTTTGCATATTAGCTTTGAGCAAGTGGATGATATCGCTGTCGTCAATTAAAGCAAATTGCTTTAAACTAAATTCCTGATGTCCAAAAAACGGTTTGAGCGTCATAGGAATATGAACTTCGTGCTCTAGCTGCACCAGTTCGTGCACTCGTTTGATGACTGACTGCAGTAAATGTTCTGCTCCTATTCCCGTTTTATGTAAATAGACTTGCCAGTACATCAAACGACGGCCTGACAGGAAGTTCTCAACGCTATACAGGGCTTTTTCCTCTACCACTAGTTGGTCATCAACAACGTTGAGCATACTGATGAGTCGCTGGCTGTTGATATTACCTTCTGCAACACCTGTATAAAAACTATCTCGCTTTAAGTAATCTAATCGATCAATATCCAGCTGGCTTGAAATGAGCTCCAGCATGAACGGTCGATGATACTCACCTTTAAATATTTGAATTGCTAGGGTTAAACTCCCGTTAAAAAGGTCGTTCAACTCTTCCATATATAGGAGCGATATTTCCTCGTGGCTTTTGCTTGAAACCAGCAGATTTTCCAGCGCATGGCTAAATGGCCCGTGACCTATATCGTGTAATAAAATAGCCTTATACAATGCGTCCTCTTCACTTGCAGATATTTCAACCGCCTTGCTTCTAAGTACTTGAACCGCTTTTTGCATTAAGTGTAAACAGCCTAGAGCATGATGAAATCGTGTATGGTGTGCTCCAGGATACACCAGATAACTCAAGCCCATTTGAGTGATGCGACGCAACCGCTGGAAGTATGGATGCTCGATCAATCTATAGATCTCATCGCTTGGGATTGAAATAAACCCGTAGATGGGATCGTTTAATATTTTAAGTTTGTTGGGCTGTTTCAAACGCTACAGTTTTAATCAAAGATACTATATGGCTGCAATCAAAATATTATGGGTAGATGATGAAGTTGATCTACTCAAACCGCACATCATTTTTTTAGAATCCAAGGGTTATTCCATCGACACCAGAATCTCAGGAAGTGAGGCTCTTGAGGCGATTGATGAAGAGTTATACGACATAGTTCTTCTGGATGAAAATATGCCAGGTATCACTGGTCTTGAAACTTTGCATGAAATCAAGGAAAAACAAGCTAATCTTCCAGTCATCATGATTACCAAAAGTGAGGAAGAATACATCATGGAAGAAGCCATAGGTTCAAAGATTGCCGATTATCTGATTAAACCGGTGAACCCTAATCAAATTTTGCTTTCTCTCAAAAAGAATCTGGATCATTCAAGACTAGTGAATGCAAAGACCACTAGTGATTACCAGCGAGAATTCCGTAAGATAGCAATGGATTTGTCGATGATCAATAGTTATGATGAATGGGTGCAGCTGTATCAAAAGTTGCTCTTTTGGGAACTTGAACTAGAAGATATTGACGACACAGGAATGTTTGAAATATTGACGGCTCAAAAAACAGAGGCCAATCAACAATTCTGCAAATTTATTGATCGCAATTATTCCGGCTGGTTTGACGATGAAGAAGACGCGCCTACCTTGAGTCATACTTTATTTAAACAAAGGGTTGCACCACATCTTAAAGAGAAACAACCTGTGTTACTAGTCGTTATTGATAATTTAAGGTATGATCAATTCAAGGCGTTTGAAAATATCATCAATAATCATTACAAGAAAGTTGAAGAGGATCCATACTGTTCTATTTTACCTACGGCAACACAGTATGCGCGCAATGCCATATTCTCTGGACTCATGCCGGCAGATATGGAAAAAAGACATCCTAATTTGTGGCTCAACGATACCGATGAAGGTGGTAAGAATATGCACGAGAACGAGTTCCTAGAAGCGCAGCTCAAACGATTAGGGTTAAACATCAACCATCAATATCATAAGATTACCAATGAGAGCAGTGGCCGCAAGCTAGCGGAGAATTTCAAAACTCAAAAGGATAATGATCTCACGGTGATCGTTTATAATTTTGTGGATATGTTATCACATTCTAAAACCGAGATGGAAGTCATCAAGGATCTTGCAAGCACTGATAAATCCTATAGGTCTCTTACCGTTAGTTGGTTCAAGAACTCGCCATTGTTAGAAATGATACAGCGCGGTCAAGAAATGGGCATGAAACTCATACTTACAACCGATCACGGTACGATCAACGTATCGCAACCTAGTAAGGTGGTTGGCGACAAGAACACAAGTTTGAATCTGCGTTATAAGACCGGTCGCAGCTTGAGTTATGAAGACAAAGACGTGGTTGCCGCAACAGACCCGGCAACTATTAAGCTACCTAAGATCAATATGAGCAGTAGCTTCATATTTGCCAAGGGTGATCTATTCTTTGCCTATCCCAACAACTATAACCATTATGTAAGCTATTATCGCAATACTTATCAACATGGTGGTGTCTCGTTAGAAGAAATGCTTATTCCCTACGCGGTTTTTACTCCTAGATAATGGAATATACTCTCGATCAGATTGATGAGGCAGCGCAGTATGTTCTTGCTTGCGCGAAAGCTGACACATTATTATTTCCAGCAGAAATGGGAACAGGTAAGACAACACTTATCAAGGCTATTTGCAAGCTGGCTGGTGTGCAAGACGAAATCACCTCACCTACGTTTAGTCTTGTGAATGAGTATCAAGCCTCGCGTAACAAAATTTTCCACTTTGATTTGTACAGAATCAAGTCACTCGATGAACTACACGATATAGGAGTTGAAGATTATTTGGACAGTGCTCATTTAAAACTCGTTGAGTGGCCAGAGGTTTTGATGCCGCTTCTTACTCGTTATCAGTTAATCGATATGCAAATTATTGATAAAAACAAAAGAGCTGTTCGAGTAAGTGATGTCGTTAATCGATAAAAAGTTTTATCTTTAAGCAACGTTTTATGTTAGTATTAAGAGATATTGAGTCTTTTAACTAGTAATACTGTTTTTTACCCATGGTTTTAACATAACGGTAAAAAAAAGAGGTTGTGCGATTAGGTTTGTCTCAACAAATAACTTAAACCTCAATATCATGACTAAGAAATCACTCAAAGCTTTTGCATTTTTATCTCTATTTGCAGTATCTTTAGCTGCAACAGCAACAACTTTCTCACCTGAAGACACAGCTAAAAAAGACATCGAAAAAGCGAGGATCAAGTTACCTAGTCGCGGGTAGTTTTGTGGCAGTAATACTAGCCATAACTCCATACTTTTTTTATTTATATGAAATTGTTCCCGATCAGAAGATTTGGAACAATTTTTTATTTGAATACGAGTCAGGTTGGTATGAATCTGCAACCCTGTCGATGTGGACGATCATGGGTAAGTTTATTCCATTCTACTTGATGGTTCTTTGGTTCTTAACTTGTAAACACTGGTGGTATCACTGCATTATTATTCCAATGGCAATGTTTGCATTTCAAATGTATAGTGCCATCAATGACGATCTAGAGTTTATGGATCAATCTGATGAACTAGCTTTTCTGGTTCCCGTAGTTATTGCCGCACTATCCATGAGTTATCTGGCGCGTACTGTCGTATTTGACAAAGTTCACGGTATTGATATTTCAGAAATTGAACAAGGAATAAAGAAACCTAGTGATAGATTCTTTAAATAAAAAAGAACCCAAACAAGCTTTCTCCCATGGGCTCTATTCAAACACCTTTTACTAAGGATCAACTCATACCGCAAGAAGAGCGGTTAGAAATACAACGTAGCAAAAAGGAATTGCTCATTGGGATCCCTAAGGAAAACCAGCAGTATGAAAAGCGCATTTGTCTTACACCAGATGCCGTTGCTGCTATCACTGCACACGGCCATCGCATATTGTTTGAAAAAGGTGCTGGTAGTGAGAGTAATTTCACAGACCAGCAATACCTAGACGCAGGTGCAGAACTTACGGCTGATAAAAGCAAGGTTTTTTCCTGTCCTACTATTCTCAAAGTAGCTCCACCTAGCACAGAAGAGATAGACTTGATCAAACCACAAACAGTTTTGATAAGTGCCCTGCAACTCAAGACTAGGAATAAATCATACTTTGAAAAATTAGCTGCCAAAAAAGTCACGGCACTAGCTTTTGAATTTATTCAAGATGAGCACGGACATCATGTTGCAACTACAGCTCTTAGTGAGATATCAGGGGTAGCATCAGTCCTCATTGCTGCAGAGCTTCTCACAAGCGGTGCAAATCGTACTGGACAATTATTCGGTAACATAACGGGCGTTCCACCTATAGAGGTAGTTGTCATGGGTGCTGGCGTGGTAGGTGAATTTGCCATACGCACTGCTATTGGTCTAGGAGCCAATGTCAAGGTTTTTGATAACAGCATCGCAAACTTAAGACGCGTCAAGGATAACATTAGCCAAAGTTTATATACCTCTACCCTGCAACCTAAATATTTATCCAAAGCATTACGCCGCTGCGATGTGGTCATTGCGGCTTTAAGTGGTCAAAATCGCGCCCCTGTAGTGGTTTCCCAAACCATGGTAGAAAACATGAAAGCTGGTGCCGTCATTATTGATATTAGTATTGACATGGGTGGTTGTTTTGAAACAAGCGAACTCACCACACATGAGAAGCCAACATTTGTAAAATACGGTGTGACACACTATTGTGTTCCCAACTTGCCGTCCAGATATTCAAGAACCGCTAGCATATCGTTGAGCAATATTTTCACTTCATACTTACTCAACATTGCAGATGACGGCGGTATTGAGCATAGCATAAGAATGGACAAAGGACTCAAGAATGGTATCTATTTATATCACGGTATCGTGACCAACAAATCTGTTGGAGAGTGGTATGACTTACCTTGCAGCGATGTAAATTTGCTCATCTTTTAAAATCACTACATGAATTTTGTTAAGCGCCTAGGATATTATATGGGCGGTTTTGCCATAGGTCTAGTATTTCTAGTTTTTTTTCTTACTGGTAAAAGAGCGCAATGCAACTGGTTTCCAGAAGATCGCGTCATGGCAGATTTTAAAAGAAAATCAATCACACTATCACCAGAAGTGCGTGAATTACTCAAAAATCAAGAGCTAGATACACTTACCATACAGATGATCCTGCTATACGGTGATGTAGATTTTTCAAAGTCAAATACAGATACTGTTCCTTGCAGCTTTTACTATGTGAATGGCAGGAAGGAAATGGAAAAAACGGCTCTTAGAGTGCGCAACTGTGATAAGATTCTTCGGGTAGAAGAAGTTATTTACGAGAAAGAAAATTAGATACCGCGGCGTTCGATTTCCTGTTCAATCAACGCTAGCTCTCTTCCTACCTGACCAGCTACAGACGTGTTTTCCTGCGCGCGACGTATTAAATAAGGCATCACATCTTTTATCGGGCCAAAAGGTAAAATCTTAAACACATTATGACGCAGCGCTGCCAGATTAAAGGATAGATTATCACTCATACCGTACAGTTGACCGAACCAAACGTCCTTATTATTTGCATCAATTCCTTTTTCCTGCAAGGTTTTCATGGCAGCCAGCGTGCTTTCTTCATTATGCGTTCCTATACATAACTTGATCACATCCAGTCGATCTAGAATAAAATGCATAACACTGTTAAAAACTTCGTCTGTTTCTTCCTTATCAGCACAAATAGGTGAAGTGTAATTGAATTGCTTTGCGCGCGCGCGTTCTTTCTCCATGTAAGCGCCTCGAACGATTTTGGCACCTACGATAAAGTCATTCTCAACCGCGTCTTTATATAACTCCTTTATGTAATCTAGGCGATCGTGACGATAACACTGTACAGTATTATAGATATAGGCTTTACCCTTATTGTACCGTGCCATCATATCTCTTATAAGTTCATCGGCGGCGTCTTGCATCCAGCTTTCTTCGCCGTCAAATAGTAAAGCAATATCACTTTCTACGGCCGTCTTACATAGTAGATCCACACGATTGATAACTCGTTCCCATTCTAATTGTTCAGGTTCTGTCAATTCTTTTTTCTCACTCAGCTTTTGCCACAAATAAAATCTACCGATGCCGGTAGGTTTCACCACCTCAAATGGTAGTGCATCATTGCTAGCTGCAGCATGAATCAAGGTTAATTTTTTACCTACGACGTTGTCAAAATCTGCCTCGCTTTCCTTGCCTTCAACGCTGTAATCAAGAATGGAACTCACACCTTTCTCATACATTGCATCGACTACCGGCATACATTCATCCTCAGTCGTACCGCCACAAAATTGATCAAACACGGTATGACGCACCAGCTTTTTTATAGGCAAGCCCATTTTAAGACCTGTCATGGTCAATTTTGAGCCCACATCAACCAGCCATTGCCTTCCCATCATGCTAAAAATGAATTGAGACTTCTTCAAATCCTTATCAGATTTCAAAGCAAATGCAGTCGCGGTATCGTTAAAAATGTTTTGATTCATAGTAGCAAATATAAATAGGTCACGGCTCCCATTTGTTAGGGAAATCATACTTTTGATGCAGTTAGAAAAATGTTGAGATGAGTAGTGATTACGCTTTCGCGAAAGCTAACTCAAACACCAACTTTCCTGCATAATCCTATATCCTCATGACCAGTATAATCAGTTCAAATTATGCCATCCATTTTGCTCAAACGGCCTATACAGAACTCAATAAATTCATCGCAAACAAGCAACCAAGCAGCATTTTTATCCTCGTGGATGAAAATACGATGCAACACTGTTATGCACCATTCATACAACAAGTAGAAACTAGTGCGCGTATAGAAGTCATTGAGGTTGAAGCTGGTGAAGAATTCAAGACCATTGATACTTGCAGTGGCGTATGGAATGCTCTCATTGAATTAGGTGTTGATCGCAACAGCCTTTTTATAAGTTTAGGTGGTGGAGTTATTACCGATCTAGGTGGATTTATAGCAGCAACCATTAAACGTGGTATAGATTTTATTCATGTACCTACTAGCTTGTTGGGTATGGTAGATGCTGCTATAGGCGGCAAGAATGGTGTAGATCTAGGTCATTTGAAAAACCAAATAGGTGTGATACAACCACCAGCGATGACACTGGTTGATCCATTGTTTCTGGATACGTTACCGCAACAACAGTTGCTTAATGGCAGTATCGAGATGTTTAAGCACGGACTCATCGCAGATCGCAGATACTGGGAAAATATGCTGGACCTGCAATTGAATTTTGATCACGACCGTCTTGATCCATTGATCTATCAATCGGTTGTTATTAAAAATGATGTCGTCATGGGCGATCCTTTTGAAAAAGGTGCTCGCAAATCTCTCAATTACGGTCATACAATAGGACATGCTATTGAATCCTACTGCATGAGCAGTCAAGATCACGAGACCTTACTACATGGTGAAGCGATTGCAGCTGGTATCCTTATAGAATCATATCTAAGCAGCCAGTTTACTGGTTTGAGCGATGCGGATTTTGATCAAATTAAAAAATGGTATCAATCTCTTGAATTGGACATAAAGTTTGATATTAAGGATGTCGAGGCGATGATTGGACTTATGGCTCACGATAAGAAAAACGTCAATGGCGAGACTAGATTTGTGTTACTGGAAAGCATAGGAGCATTTAAAACAGATTGCACCGTTCCTGTTGATGATATTCTTACTGGTTTTAAATTATACCTAAGCTAGATGAAATTGCCATCTAGATTGTGATGTCTCAATATTTTTAATAATTTCCCATTTTCAATGTAAACTCTTATCATGAGAAATGTTATTGTAGATTATAAAAAACTTACACCAGACGTCCTGCAGCTACTGGTAGAACGCTATCCTGACGGTTATGGCGATGACGATGTCATATCGTTTAAGAATCATAAGTATGAGACGATTCACGCCGTCGAGGTTAAGACTGAAGACACTAAATATCTTGTCAAAATATCGCAAAAATTAGAAATGCAAATGGAGGCATTTGACGTGGATGATTATGATGACCACCAGATGGACGACCCTGAAGCCCTACCAGAAATGGATCCCAACGAAGTAGCTGATGACGTTGCAGATGATGAAGCTGACGAAGATTAGTTAGCAGTTAGCAGTTAGCAGAAAAATATTAAAGGTTTAGAAAATTGATGCAAATACATCGCTTTTCTAAACCTTTATCTCTTTAATACTAATTCAGTAGCTACTAATTATAAGCAACCAAGAAGTAGATGACTATGCGAGTACTGCTTGTACCTTGTCTGCGGCTTCTTGGAACTGTACAGCACTTTGTACGTCCATACCACTGTTATCTATAAGTTCTTTAGCGATCTCTGCATTAGTTCCTTGTAGTCTTACAATCAATGGAACGTTCATGGCATCACCCATACTTTTCTTAGCATCGATTATTCCTTGTGCCACACGGTCACAACGTACAATACCACCAAAGATGTTGACCAATATTGCCTTTACACCTTTATCCTTTAAGATGATCTTGAATGCTTCTTCTACACGCTTAGCATCTGCAGTACCACCTACATCTAGGAAGTTTGCTGGTGATCCACCCGATTGTTTGATCAAATCCATGGTAGCCATAGCAAGTCCAGCACCGTTTACCATACATCCTACATTACCATCAAGGTCAACATAGTTCAAGCCTACAGCCTTTGCCTCTACCTCTACTGGATTTTCTTCACGTACATCACGCATTGCCTCTAGATCCTT
The DNA here is from genome assembly GCF_003966335.1 of Nonlabens ponticola. NCBI lineage: Bacteria > Pseudomonadati > Bacteroidota > Flavobacteriia > Flavobacteriales > Flavobacteriaceae > Nonlabens > Nonlabens ponticola. The sequence continues at coordinate 2,047,465 of NZ_CP034549.1, forward strand.
GTGACGGAATAATGCATTCTCGTCCAAAGTGATTTTACAGTCAACTGCAATGATGCGCTCATCACTTGCCTTTAATACTGGATTGATTTCAAAAAGTGCGCTGTCAGATCCTACATAGGCTGCATATAGTTTAGAAACGAACTTGGTCATTTCCTTAAATGCCTTACCGCTCAAACCTAGATTAAAAGCAATCTTACGAGCCTGGAATCCTAAAAGACCCAATGCTGGATCTACAACCTCAGTAAATATTAAATGTGGAGTTTCTTCTGCAACTGTTTCTATGTCCATTCCACCTTCGGTAGAATACATGATCATATTTTTTCCTTGTGCACGATCTAGTAATACAGACATGTAGAATTCCTCTACCTCTACCTCACCTGGCTCATAAACATCTTCTGCGATCAACACTTGGTGAACCCTTTTACCTTCGGCAGTGGTTTGTGGAGTTACTAGATCCATACCTATAATTTCTCCAGCGATTGTTTTTACATCGTCAAGGCTTTTTGCAAGTTTTACACCACCACCTTTACCACGTCCACCAGCGTGAACCTGTGCTTTGATGACGTGCCATCCTGTACCGGTTTCCTCAGTAAGTTCCTTGGCAGCTGCAACAGCTTCATCAGCTGTAGTGGCCACTTTACCACGTTGAATGGTAACACCGTAACTAGCTAAAATTTCTTTTCCTTGATATTCGTGAAGGTTCATATATGTTGTTTAATTACTGTAATTGTTTGAGCAAAAATAATGAAGCATATCGCTATTGCGAAATTATTACCCTTAAAAGGATGTTAGTTGTTGGTGTGGTAGGTATCACTATTGTTTTTGGTTCATGTTTGTTCTTAATATCTTGAATCCTTTGCTTGACAACCAAGGTTTCACGACTGCACTTCGACTAAGCTCAGTGACCGTCGTTAGAAATAGTTTCCTACGCGATTACGTGGAGTCAGATGCTGAAATAAATTCAGCATGACAAACATGGTTGTGATTGTCACCCTGAATTTATTTCAGGGTCTGTGCGATGTTCTGACCCATGTCAGATGCTGAAACCAGTTCAGCATGACAGAAGTTTGCTGCGTTAGGGACCTGCCTGTCGTGCCTCGGGCAGGCAGGTTGTAGTGAAAAACCTTTTTAAGCCTTTTTTACAGGAAACATTTTGGCTTAAAAAGATTGCAGCGGAAAGCCCGGCCGCAGGCGCTGCGATGAGCAGTGCCGTAGTGCAACGCCCAATTGAAAAACACCATGAAAGCTAAAGCGAAAAACAACATCTTAACTCAAGTTATAAATGGCCTGTAACCACGCAAAATAACGATGCGCTCTATAAACTTCTCGTTAATAATAGGGTAAAATGGTCTTGCCCTATTACTTTTGTTGGCTTAATCAATTTTAATCGCATAACAATGAATGCACAAGATCTATTAAACATTGCACAGGAACACGGTAGTCCTGTCTATGTCTATGATGCGGCGACGATGGTGTCGCAGTATGAACGTTTGACGTCCGCTTTTGCGAAAGTGGAAAACCTTAGAATTCACTACGCTGTAAAGGCGTTGTCAAACATTTCTATCTTGAAGCTTTTTAAACAGTTAGGCGCCAGACTCGATACCGTGAGTCTACAGGAAGTCAAGCTGGGTCTAGCGGCTGGCGTGGATCCCGCTAAAATTATCTATACGCCTAATGGCGTTTCCCTTGAGGAAATTGAGCGCGTGGCTGAGATGGGCGTGCAGATCAATATTGACAATTTATCTATTCTTGAACAATTTGGTGCCAAGCATCCTACGGTTCCCGTTTGTGTGCGTATCAACCCGCATGTAATGGCTGGTGGTAATGCTAATATTAGCGTTGGGCATATTGATTCTAAGTTTGGTATTTCCATTCATCAAATTCCGCTATTGTTGCGCATCGTCGAGAATACAGGCATGAAAGTGAATGGCGTGCATATGCATACCGGTAGCGATATTCTGGATATAGGCGTGTTTTTATACGCAACGGAAATTCTTTTTGAAACGGCGGCGAAGTTTAAGGATCTGGAATTTATTGACTTTGGCAGTGGTTTTAAGGTTCCTTATAAGGAAGGCGATGTATCGACTGATATTGAAGAACTAGGCGATCAACTGAGCGATAGGTTCAATGAATTTTGTAAGTCCTATGGTAAGGATATAGCGCTGGCGTTTGAGCCTGGTAAGTTTCTGGTATCGCAATCGGGCCACTTTCTGGCTCAAGTGAATGTGATCAAGCAGACGACGAGCACGGTTTTCGCACACATAGATACTGGTTTTAACCACTTGATACGTCCTATGATGTATGGTTCCTACCATGGTATTACCAACATATCTAACATAGATGGTAAAAACCGATTCTATAGCGTGGTAGGCTACATCTGTGAAACGGACACGTTTGCTAACAACAGACAAATTTCAGAAATCGCCGAAGGTGATATCCTGTCGTTCTCTAATGCGGGTGCGTACTGTTTCTCCATGGCTAGCAATTACAACAGCCGCTACAGACCTGCTGAGGTGCTATGGCACAACGGCAAAGCCCACTTGATACGTGAGCGCGAGACGTTTGACGACATCTTGAACAAGCAAGTGGATGTTGAGATTGAAGTGGGTGGCGAGTTTGTTGAAGCTTAGTTTGCATCATATTATTAGATATGCTGTCATGATGATTTTGATGGCTCTTTTGGCAAGCTGTTCAGTTATTAAATCAGACGCCGATGAAGTCGATAAGATTAGAAAAAATCAAGATTTCACGGTAATCACACCAGAAGGCTGGACACCATTTGTTGATCACCACTACTTAAGCTATACTCCTCATAAAACTGGTAAATTATTCAGGACTTACGTGAGCGTAGAAAAATTGCCCTTAGAAGATGTTTACACTACTCTGGATGATTATGTAGATTATTGGATTAAGTATCGCAAGACAGATGAAGTAAAAAAAGCTATTTCTAGTGATTTTGATAATGCTATTCAAACAAGTACTGAACGTATTGATTACGATGGTCAAAAGCGGCGTTCAATGAATATTTATTTTGAATATGATAATTACTATTACCAATTTGTATATTCATCAGTAGATGAAGATTACGACCAGTATTTTGAACCTGCTATGCAGATTTATGATAGTATCTCTTTTAAGTAAATGGTATTAAACTCTCAATCTTTTCAAAGATTGAGAGTTTTTAAATTACACATTGTTCTGTTTTGTTTACCTGGCCTGAGCTAGACGAAGGGTCTCAGCATATCACAGTCGATTACCTAAATACTACATAGCTATCTATTCATGATGTAATAGATAGCTTTTTATTTACGTGGATACCGCTTTCGCGAAAGTTTGCTTTTTGAAAGATTCTGCGGTGTTTGAAGTGGTTTGTTGGATGTTGATGTGGTTATTGCAAGTTGGTTTTGTGTTTCTTTACCAAGATTGATGTTGGTGAAAGTCGACTTCTTTTAGAATAACGTTGCATAATACACCAGTAGAGTGTTATGTGCAAATGATTCAAACCGATCACATAACATTCTTTCTGATTCTGTATAGGTGATATAGTTTTGGGTATGTTTGTATATCTACCAATAAGGCATAACTAATAAAATGAATAAAGAAGAACTAATAGAACATTTGATTTCCAAATCTGAATTGGACATTTACTATGATTATCTTTTAGGTCAAGAGGTTTGGTATTTTAAGAACAATGGAGATGACTTTAGTTCCGATTACGACTCTTTTAAAAAGTTTATTTCTCGAAATCTAAATATCCCATTTAACAATATTTCAATTGTTGGTAGTGCTAAAACCAGATACAGCTTTTCACCGTCTAAAAAATTGTCCGAGTTCCACGAGCATTCAGATTTTGATTTAATAATTGTTTCAAATAAACTTTTCCGAAACATTTGGGAAGCTTTTAGGGATATTTCTTCAGGACAATATTTACAAAATTACAATCAAAAATGCGGTAATGTGTTCAGTGGATTCATAAGTATAAAAGACGACGACCCAACATACGGAAATGAAACACTCGAAAATTGGCAGAGGTCAGTACTAGCTTTTAAAGCGGAACTGCAGTTAACATTCAATATACAGCATGAAATAAACTATCGAATATACTCAGATTGGGAATCGGTTGAAGAATATCATCTGAAAGGAATAACAAAACTAAAAAACTCAGTGAATGAAACTAATTGAACAAATTGACATACAACCACAAACATCTAAATGGCTTTATGACCTTAGCCAAAAAGGATTGTTAGAAGTAGATAATTCATTTCAGCGTAATTACGTTTGGACAGTAAAAAATCAAATTCAACTAATTGAGTCAATTCTTATTGGTTACCCGATACCAGAAATTTATTTATGGAATACGGGAACAGATGAAAATACAGGAGATACTAAGTATTCAATTATTGATGGGCAACAACGATGCGGTGCTGTTTTTCAATTTATAGCCAACACTTATAAGCTCAAAGAAAGTCACCTTGATGAGAATAATCCTAAACTTTCGACAATCAAAAATAGATTTTTCAAAGATTTGGAAACGGAAGATAAAAAGGCAATTTGGTCTTATGTGTTTTCAATACGATTGGTAAGAAATCAGGTGGAACGAGTATCTATTGTGAATATGTTTTTACGCCTTAACAGTAATAATATGACTCTGAATCCTCAAGAACTAAGAAATGCCGAATTTGAGGGTGAATTCATGAGTTTAGCTTCTAAACTATCTGAACTTAATTTTTGGGATGAAAACAAAATATTTGGTGTCGCCGATAGAAGAAGAATGAGAGATATCTCCTTTGTAAGTACGCTTTTAGTTTTCATGAAAAAAGGAATTGGTGAAGATATCGGTAATGCCAATTTAAATCAGATTTATGATTTGTATAATGACGAATACCCTGATAAAGAAAAGGATAAGAGCAAATTCACTTCGATAATCGATGAAATACATAAGATTATTGATAGTAATACAGAGAGAATTAAAATCTTAAAACGTCAAGTACATTTTTATACCTTATTTACAGTTTTATTTGACTTGTTAAACAATCAGGCTAATTTGACGGACAAACAAATTTCCAACTACCGCGATTTCATTGATAATTACGAAAATGAAGTTGTTTTAGCAAAATACTTCCCAGAATTAATTAGAGATATTTATCTATACAAATCTTTAGTAAAAGAAGGAACAAGACAGAAGTCTAACAGGTTTGAGAGACACAGAATATTGAAAAAAATAGTTCTGAGTAAATAGCTATGCTCAGAATTGACCATACGTAAAACTAACTAAATCGCTAAAATGGACGCATTTTATCTAAACACCAAACGAAAAGCAAAGTTCGATGAATTTCTACGCTACGCATAGCCAATATAGTTTTAGCCTATTGCCAGCATGCTTAACTTCTTGTTTTCTTCTCACTCACATACTCGCTCGTCAGAGCAAGGATGAAAATCAGATTTTGAAAACGATCTTGTCAAGAAATTCATCCTATGAAAAACTCCTTTAAACTACTGGTACTCTCTTCATGCATTATCTCATGCACTCCATCAATTAATTTTGAAAAAGCTGAAGAATTGACCAATTTAATCGAGAGCAACAGTAAAATTTATCGATTCTCTATAAATGAGAATACAACGACTATAAATGGTAAAGAAATAATTACCAATGAAGAAGATATTGGGTATGTAAAGGAAAAGGGTTTGATGTTTGAATCTAAACGAGACAACTTACAAGAGTTGGAAATGTCAATTGAAGATTTGGAATCTTTCTTTTTCATATTTGAAAACACAAAAGCATATAGTGTAGATTTTAAGGATGGCAAAGCATATTTCATTGTGGATAGTTTTTTGGATAATTCTAAAGGATACCTATACTCAAAAGAAGAGTTAAATACTGATAAAAGCTCAATAAAACTAAATGACGGTAATATTAAAGTTTTGGATAAAATCAGACCAAATTGGTATAAAGCAACCGCATGGCACTAAGTGTGAATAATTTTTCAAAATGATCTTATTCATAATCCGATTTTGTAGATTCTCTTTTTTCACAGGTATGCTGCTATTAACTAGCTGCAAACAAGATAAACCAGCAGCCACGAGTCAATCGATAAATAAAAAAGCTACTACCATAACGGTATCTGAAACTCCAGTTTTCAAATACGACTCTCTTTACATTGCAAATTCATTTGATTATCCTGTAGGTAAACCTAGTGCCAAAGGCTACTACAACGCACAGAAGTTTCAAGAGAATAATCATCTAGGTGATGACTGGAATGCTGTGACCGGTGGCAATTCTGATTTGGGCGATCCCATTTATTCCATTGCAAATGGTTATGTCAAATCTACTCAAGATCATGGTGGTGGTTGGGGAAAAGTCGTCAGAATCATTCATCAAATGCCAAATGGCAATTTTATGGAGTCTTTGTACGCGCATTGTGAGAGCATTCTTGTACAAGAAGGCAAATACGTAGGTAAGGGCGATCAAATCGCTACCATGGGAAACGCAGATGCAGCCTACCTCGCTCACTTGCATCTAGAGATTAGAGATAGTATTAACAGGCAACTAGGTGCTGGTTATTCTACAGATACAGATGGTTATGTGGATCCTACTGCGTTTATTTCATAGCATCGATAGCAGCTACATTCACTATATTTAAGTCTCTTTAGTTGATTTAAAAAGCCATGAAAAAATATCTAGTATTTATTTTCATTTTGACCGCAGCAAAAAGTTTTGCTTGTAATTGCGGAATAGTGAGACTATCAGATTTGCAACAATCAGAATTGGCAAAATCAGAATGCATATTTATAGGTGAGGTTATAGAGATCGATGATACTAATCTTACATTCAAAATAATAGTAACTGAATCTCTCGATAGCGGTGATGCTATAGGAAATACTTACCTAGGCAAGAATTGGAAGTCATGTTCACCGGTCGTGGACGCACATGGACAATGGATCATGTACGGGCAAATGAAAGATGGGTTTTTACGACCTAATTTATGTGGTATAAGCAGAAGCTTTGAAGACCCAATCGTTAGAAAGGTATCAAATAATCCAAACCTCTACAGCAAAAACATCAACGACGAGGAAAGAAAAAGGCTTTTCAATAAATTACAAATTGAAAACAAGCGAAAAGCAATCACCGACCTAGATCATGAAATCAACGCCCTGCGCAGATTAAGAGACGAGAAATAAATCCACCACCATGCAAGTTACAGCCGCCAAAAATGAAAAAGTAGCCCAAATGATATTTGGTAATATCTATCCGCTTTACTTAGATAGATTGATAAAAAAGGGTCGTACCAAAGAAGAACTAGACCAGGTCATCAAGTGGCTTACTGGTTATGATCAAGCAACGCTGGAACAGCTTATTGAAGAAAAGGTAACCTACCAGACCTTTTTCCAAAATGAAACCATGCACCAAAATGCCCAGATGATCAAAGGCGTAGTCTGCGGCTATCGCATAGAAGAAATCCCAGCAGAGTTTGCTGTTTATAAGCAATGCCGACAGTTAGAAAAACTTATTGATGAACTCGCTCGAGGCCGCAAAATGGAAAAGATATTACGTTCTTGAAAAGTCACGCTTGACGCAATCTTATTTACTATTCTGCTTTTTCAAAGTTTTGAAATAGATTATTTATGTAAAGCAACTACCTATCGATAGTTGAACTTCCAATCGATATCCTATCAAATTCTTTAGAAATCTGCCATTTAGCACTCTTTCGCGAAAGCGGTATCCCAAATACTTTATCTAGGACCTAGGAAAAATTGTTCTAGCGTTGACAGGTGCTTACTGGCTTGGTGAATTACAAGACTATATCGAGAAAGTGACCTTTGCAGAGATCGCAATGCTTCCTAAAGCAGCTTTAACAATCAGTCGCTTTGTATTAAAATTTGGGATTGAGATATCATTATTTAAGAAGTGAATAAAAAACACTTAAAAATCGACATCATCCCTAACCTTGTCAGTCCAAAGTGTACCGTAGATGGTAAACGTTGGATTATAGCCATCAAAGAATTAGGCGTTGAAGATCAAATTGAAATCGAGAGGAGTCCTTTTCAACTCAATTCATAGCGACTGATTTTACATTACAACCAGTAGTGAAATTTGTGATTAAATTAAAAATAATGTAACATACCCCATAAAAAACAGGGTTGTAAACACTAAATATGTATTTTGTGAAAAACAAACCCCATCGTTTTTACACCTAGCGTCAAAATAATTCGAAATTGCTGAAGTAAACTAAAAACGCGCACCATGATCGTAGGCATTCCCAAAGAAATTAAAAATAATGAAAGTAGAGTCAGTTTGACGCCTGCCGGCGTTTATGAACTGGTTAAAAACAATCACACGGTCTATGTGCAGACGCAAGCCGGTATAGGCAGCGGTTTTACTGATGATCATTACTTAAAGGCTGGCGCTACTATCCTGGATACGATTGAGGAAGTCTATGCCATTAGTGAGATGATAGTCAAGGTCAAGGAACCTATTGCGCATGAATATAAGTTGGTTCGCGCGGGACAGGTACTGTTTACCTACTTCCATTTTGCTTCCAGTAAATCGTTGACAGAGGCTATGATCAAGTCCAAAGCCGTTTGCATTGCCTATGAAACGGTAGAAGACGATGAAGGGTCACTGGTGCTGCTCACGCCCATGTCTGAAGTAGCAGGAAGACTTGCCATACAGCAAGGTGCCAAGTATCTAGAAAAACCTGTAAAAGGTCGTGGCGTTCTTTTGGGCGGCGTTCCAGGTGTCGCACCGGGAAAAGTGCTGGTTTTGGGTGCTGGCGTTGTCGGTATTCAAGCAGCCAAAATGGCGGCAGGACTAGGCGCGCATGTGACCATCATGGATGTCAACATGAAGCGCCTGCGTTATGTCAATGATGTCATGCCACCGCATGTGGTGACCGAGTTCTCTAATGAATTTAATATCAGGAAGCACATTAAAACGCATGACCTTATCATAGGTGGTGTGCTCCTCAAAGGTGCCAAAGCGCCCAATCTAATCACTCGTGATATGCTCAAGGAAATGCGACCAGGTACGGTTATCGTTGATGTTGCCGTGGATCAAGGTGGTTGTGTAGAAACCACCAGACCTACCACGCATGAAGATCCTATATACATCATTGACGATGTGGTGCATTATTCGGTTGCCAATATGCCTGGAGCCGTACCATATACATCGACCGTGGCATTAACAAATGTGACCTTACCGTATGTACTGCGATTGGCAAATCAAGGTTGGGAAACAGCTTGTGGGAATGACCCTAGTTTACACAAGGGTTTGAACATCATTGATGGAAAAGTGATGTACCATGAGATTAATGAAGCGTTTGGTTGGTAAGTAAAATAGTGAACTCACGGTGCCTGTATCAAAATGCAAATCTAATCCCGATTAAAAATTTGATATTTTTGTAGTTCAATCAATTTCCTTACATGGCCTCAGGATTCTTCGCACTATTAGACGACATCGCAGTACTTATGGACGATGTTGCGGCTATGAGTAAAGTCGCAACCAAAAAAACTGCAGGAATTCTAGGTGACGATCTTGCTGTAAATGCAGAGAAGGCATCTGGATTTGTTTCTTCGCGAGAAATACCTGTTTTGTGGGCAATTACCAAAGGTTCTGCTTTAAACAAGCTCATCATCTTACCTATCGCATTTTTGCTCAGTGCGTTCTTACCAGTTGCGGTCACGATTATTTTATTGTTGGGTGGCGTTTATCTAGCCTTTGAAGGTGCCGAGAAGATCTACGAGTGGATTTTTCCGCATGCTGCTCCAGAGATTGACATCCCATCTAGAGAATTGACAGAAGATGAGATTGTTGCTCATGAAAAGGAAAAAATTAAAAGCGCTATTGTTACAGACTTTATTCTTTCGGTTGAGATTGTCATTATCGCATTAAGCGCCGTCGTGACAGAACCTATTCTTAATCAAATTCTGGTCGTTACGGTGGTAGCGATAGTTGCGACAATTGGCGTGTATGGTATCGTTGCAGCCATAGTACGCATGGATGATCTAGGTGCGCGTTTAATACGCAATAGTGGTGATACCGGCATCATAAACGGTATCGGTAAATTTCTAGTGGCGGCGCTGCCATGGATTGTGAAGAGTCTTTCTGTGATTGGTACGATTGCGTTGCTCCTAGTTGCTGGTGGCATTTTTGTTCATGAATTACATTTTATTCATGACTTACTGCACGGCTTGCCTTCCATAGTTGCCGAGGCGCTTACCGGTTTAGTGGTTGGCTTTGTGGCTTTGTCATTGTATAAATTACTTAAGTTTCTGTTCTTTAAAAAAACATCCTCAACTGATCACTAGAACAGAATAAGTGAGCGACAAAATTGCTAGAATGTATTGGACTGTTTGCCCAAGCTGCAAGGGCCGCGGCTCAACACGTGGTCGTATTAAGAAAAAAGCAAAACTCGATTACCAGCGAAAACTAGAAACCTACCTGCAATCAAATCAGCTAGGCTATGCGCCTATAAAACCACGAGCTATTTTATCAACTTGCAAAAATTGTCAAGGTTCTGGGCTGGTAAAATCAGGTGAACCTACTCCAATCAATAACGATTTACCGCAGGTGGCTATTGTCGGTGCAGGAATTGGTGGTACGGCACTGGCTGTTGCTTGCCAGCATCGTGGTATCCCATTTACCTTATTTGAGCGCGATGGCAGTTTTGACGAGCGATCGCAAGGTTATGGATTGACGTTGCAACAGGCACACAAGGCGATGCAGGGCTTCGGTATCGAGCAGCTAGAAAATGGCGTGGTAAGTACGAGACATGTGGTTCATGATACTGCTGGTAATATTCTAGGAGAATGGGGTTTGCGAAAATGGCTTGAAAACAATAAGCCAGCAGCCAATAAAAACACCAATATTCATATAGCGCGCCAGACATTACGTCAAAGTCTGATGGATATGCTTGACAATCCAGAACAAATCAAATGGGATCACCAATTGACAGATCTTCAAACCATTGAAAACAATCAGATTCAATTATCCTTTCAGCACAATGATACCGCTGTAAGCTTCAAAGCAGATCTAGCTGTCGGTGCAGATGGCATACGCAGCAAGACACGTGAACTTATCTTGGGCGATACGATAGAATCCTTGAGGTATTTAGAATGTATCGTTATGTTAGGGATATGTCCGTTAGAGAATATTAAAGATCTAAATCATGAATTGCTGGATAACGCTACTGTTTTTCAAACGGCTAATGGTCACGAGCGCATGTACATGATGCCGTACAAGCAAGATCAGATCATGTGGCAATTTAGTTATCCGATTGATGAAGAAGCTGCCACGAGGTTGAGCAAGGCTGGCACTACAGCTCTTAAGAAAGATGTACTGCTACGGACTAAGAGTTGGCACGATCCTATTCCACAAATTATTGAGGCAACTAGTGAGACTTTAATCACTGGTTATCCAGTTTATGATCGTGATGTTTTGAATGATTACGCTTTCGCGAAAGCGGAAAATTCAACATTATTAGGAGATGCTGCTCATCCCATGAGTCCATTCAAGGGTCAAGGCGCTAATCAGGCATTACTGGATGCGTTATCGCTAGCACGAAATATCTATCACGGTTGCAGACCTCAATCCAACTGGCGAGAAAAAGGAATAAGAAAAAGTGCTTTGATGCAGTACGAAAGAGAAATGATCCAGCGCAGCTCAGTCAAGGTAAAAGAATCTGCAAGAGCAGCCAGATTCCTGCATACTGATGAAGTCATGAAAAAAATGGACGCACCACGCGGCAGAGCAGCTAGTGACTCATAACATCGGATCATTTTCCTGACAGCCACTCGCCTATCTTTAACCTTATCTTCTTATTGAGATCGCGCTCGTCGATGGCTCAATTCCTACCTTTGCAATAGGAAATTTGAATTTTATGACACAGCACAGCGCTACCGATTTTATTACCAAAACACTGGAAAACAAACCTCAAGACTGGCTAGGATTGACCACACACAGGCTGGATATCTATGAAGAGAAGTTTGCCAAAGTCCAGTTTCTAGAACAATATGAGCAGCTGTTTAATGAAAACAATCATAGCACGCAAGCTCTAGCAAAGTTGCCTACAGCATATGATTACATACGATTGGGTCATCCACTTTCTTGTGTTCTAGAATGGGGAATTTCTCAACAATACAAGGTGCCAGCAGACAATGTCATCAGTTTTCAATCTCAAACGGTTCCCATATTGGCTGTTTTGAGAAAAAATCTTCTTGATAATCGCAAGACCCTTATTGTTTACAAGGACCAGTTACCAGCACATTTTGATGCTGAAACGGTACGCAAGGTCTATGGTTACAACTTTGAACTACAACAGGTGAGCAATATCAACGAGGTTCAATCCTTTAATGGAAATGTTATCTATCTGTTTGAATCTGCTACTATAGGAGATTTTGAACTTCATGAAAGTATTGATTTTTATGTGAGTACACATAGTTCATTGGGTAGTGTTTTGCTCATGGATAACAGCGTGAGTAACTACGTGAGCGACGTCCAGCACGTACGTCGTCGCGAGACGGTAGCAATGACGCCTAGCAATTCACTCATCGCCTTAAATGCATTTGTAGCTAATGCTTCTGTGGATCTAACGGCTCATGATTTTGAGAATGATAAACGCAGTGTGCTCAAATCTGTAAAAGATATTACTGGCACTAGCTTGCAGCCCATCGTTGGTTCCAGCGGTTTGAGCGTGCAGTATGCTATTATGATGGGATTGATCGATCACGCCATTGAGCATCATCCCAATAAGCCTATCAAGTTTGTCGTGCCACCCAATTGCTACGGTGGTACCAATGATCAAGCACGTCGCGTCGCCGCCTGTCTCGATAATGTCGAGGTCGTGGATCTACCAGTTGATGGTAATAACGACATGGTACGCAGCGTGGATCGGGTATTGGACGATTTGGCCCAACAGGACGCTATTCCCTACATCATTGCAGAGATTCCTACCAATCCTCGTGTAGAAGTTCCTGTACTGGAAGATTTACGGGATGCGCTTTCGCGAAAGCGTAACACACCTAATAACACCACTGCTATCGATCCAGTTTTTATCCTAGATCAAACATTTTGTCCTAACTATGAGTTTTTGGGTGAAGGCAAAATTTTATCTGAGGTAAGAACCATATCCTATGCTAGTGGATCCAAGTTTCCTAGCGGCGGTAGATGCACGGCAGGTTATGCGGTAGGGAATAATAAGGTGGCAGACTTGATGGAAAAACTTGAGTTGCACCTGCAATTATGCGATAATGAGGCTACTGCGCAACAGTATGAAATCCTGGCAGAACAGTTGCCGTCAATGAATAAGCGTATCGCTGCAGCTTATGAAAACACTCGAGAATTTGTAGAATTCATCAAGGAAACACTTCCAGCGGCTAAAATCAATTTTGTTAGTGAAGAACTAGCATCGCATGGATTTACACCATCGGTTTTTTCAATGGACTTACCTACTAAGGGTGACACCGCAGAGGAGCGCGAGCAATACAAACGCGATCTCAATCTTAAATTGATACATAAAATGATCGACGAGATTCCAGCAGAAAGTAAGTTTTGTGTCAGTTATGGTCAACTGAAAGGCTGTTACTGGACGGTACCAGCAACGAGCACTCAAGGAACTACTAAAGAAGGTGATAAGGACTATATCGTTCGTGCCTCACTATCACCAGACCTGGATCTTGAGAAACACAAGCAAGTTTTTAAAGATTTTGTTGAACATTTATAAGAGCCTATTTTAAAACACCTTTAAGGTAATCATGATACACGGCGTACATTATTTGACCTAATTTAGACTTCTATTTGACTTGAAATGATCGCAGCAGTAACCTTATTTCTTATAGTTTCTTTATCGGCATTGATTACCAAAATCGCTGCCATAGCTCTCACGCACACAGGTTTGTCGACTGAGGTTGCAAAGTTTCAGGCAAGGTCTGCCTACACAGGTGCAGGATATAGCACGGCAGAGTCTGAGAATATCATGAACCATCCAGTGCGTCGCAAGATCATCTACAATTTGATGTTGATAGGTAATGCAGGTATCGTCACCGCCATGTCCTCGCTCATATTGACATTTGTCTTGCCCGACACGCTAGCCTCAAGGCTATACGGATTACTCATCGTGGTAACTGGTATGGCATTTTTGTTTTGGGCGATACGCAGTAAATGGGTAGATCGTGGACTTTCTAGAATTATTGACCGACTGCTCAAAAAGTACACTGATATTGAGATCCATGACTTTGCCGCGGTACTTCATCTCAAGGATGACTACAAGATCAGCAAAGCGACTGTCGATACTGATGGCTGGATGTGCCACCGCACCTTGATGGAACTTAATTTGCGAGAAGAAGGAATTACCATTCTGGGCGTTGATCGAGGCGACAATCAGTATTTTGGCTCACCTTCAGGCGAATTCAAGATCTTACCTCACGATATTGTCACCATTTATGGTAAGGCAGATGGTATCAAAAGTCTCTACAATCGCAAGAAAGATCATTACGCCAGATTGGAACACGACAAGGCAGTAAAACAAGAAGAACAACGCAGAAAAGAAGAACAAAATCGTGTTAAGGAAAAGGAAACCGAGCAATCAAATTAAATTGTAGCTATTAATCTTTTAGTATTACGCTTTCGCGCCTGCCTGCCGGCAGGCAGGAAAGCGTAATTATTAATACACACTTAAACTAGGTACGGTCATTGTCGTTGTATCTTGCCGCAAAAACAAGCCATGCGCGTATTACTACTATCCATTTTTTTACTTTCCACTACCCTATCGCATGCCTATGATTGGGGTAAAACGGGCCACAGAGCCACAGGTGCCATTGCCCAAAAATACTTGAACAAAAAAGCACGCAAGGCGGTCGCAGAATTACTGGATGGTGAGTCACTGGCATTAGTTTCCACTTATGCAGACGAGATTAAGAGCGATAAACAGTATAGATCTTACGGTCCATGGCATTATGTAAACGTACCATTTGAGACAACTTATGATAAACACGAGCCAAGTGATCGTGGCGATTTAATTACTGGTATTGACAAATGCATTGAGATATTAAAATCAGACGATGCCAGCAAGGAGATCAAAGCGTTTCACCTGCGATTATTGGTTCATCTTGTAGGTGATTTACACCAGCCTATGCATACAGGATTGAGTGAGGATAAAGGCGGTAATGATTTTCAAGTACAGTGGTATAATGACGGTACTAATTTACATTCCGTTTGGGATACGCGTATGATTGAAAGCTACGGCATGTCTTACACTGAGCTTGCTGACAATGCTGATCGCATCTCAAAAAAAGAGCGCAAAGCAATGGCCGCAGGCACACATCGTGAGTGGATGGAAGACAGCCGCGACCTTGTAAAAGATATTTATAGAAACACAAATAAAGGCGATAAGCTAGGCTACCGTTACATGTACGATTACATGGATATCTTGAGGGATCAATTGCAAAAAGGTGGAGTACGACTGGCTGCGCTGCTTAACGATGTATTAGGCTAAAAGCAATTTTTTATTACTGTATAAGCTATAAATGTGTAAATAAATGCACATTTGTAAACGATGCTATTTTACAGAAACCCTTATTCTTTATCTAAGCAGCTATTATGTTTCTGTTTAGTTTTAGCAACTCAATTTGCTTTTGGCCAAGAAATCCCGGTCAAATTTCAAGCAATAGAGCTACTACAAATACATATACAAACAACAGATAGTCTAGAGATACTGGATGATCAAGAATATGTGACAGCCACCCTAAGACTAAAAAAGGACGATGCGCTGATCATTATTGATGAGCCTCTTAAAATAAGAACTCGTGGTAATTCTACCAGTTCGTTTCCTAAACGACCATATCAATTAAAGTTTTACGACAAGCAGCGCATGGTAAGCATGCCAGCAGACAAACGCTGGGTCCTGCTAGCTAATTACTCTGATAAAACAATGCTGCGCAATTCCATAGGATTTGCCTTAGGGCATTATAGTCAACTAGATTTCACTCCTATGAGTAAACACGTAGAGCTGTTTATTAATAACCAATATCAAGGGTTATACCTGCTTGCTCAAAAAGTTGAAGAAAGTAAGAACAGAGTTGACCTGAGTGAAGATGGTTTTCTCATCGAGGTAGAATTAGAAAATCGCATAGAAGAAGATGATAGTTGTTTCTCCACATCACATGAAACCTATTGCATTAAATATCCAGAAATATCAAAAAAAGATAATCGATTTGCTGAAATCAAAAAACAGGTAACTGAGATAGAAGAATCAATCTATAATTTTACTACTGATAGCAGCGGCGTGCGATCCTATGAAAAATATCTTGATGTAGAATCAGTCATCGACTGGTACCTGATCAATGAAATTACTAAAAACAATGACGCTAAATTTCATACCAGTGTCTTTATGAGTAAAGCAGCTAATGGCAAATTGAAACTAGGTCCAGTTTGGGATTTTGACATTAGCATGGGAAATATTGATTACAATGGTAATATGAATCCAGAAGGCTTCTGGGTAAAAAAGGCTGATTGGTTCAAGGCTCTTTTTAAAGACCCACAATTTGCAGGTCGTGTGCGCAATAGGTTCTTTGAATTTTATGACAACAGGAATCTAATTTTTGAATTGATCGACAACCACGCACATCAGTTGAGAGAAGCGCAAATACGCGATGATCAGCAATGGAATATCATAGGAACAAAAGTCTGGCCCAATTACAAAGTCTTTGATACCTATCAAGAAGAAGTCGACTATTTAAAAGACTGGCTAGAAACACGTTATCAATGGCTGGACGCTGCCTATAGGCGACTATAATTCTTTTATTGTTTAATTTAATGGCAATTTTAAGCAATGGCTTTGAAACACTGCTTACTTTTACCCTATCAGTTAAGTAGGGTAATAAATTTGCTACTACATTAAACAGCATCAATGAGTAATTATCATATCAAGGGTCTAGAGGAATATTTTCAAGTGTACCGTAAATCCGTACATCAACCAGAAGAATTCTGGGCAGAAATTGCCCAAGAGAATTTCTTATGGAGAAAAAAATGGGATCGTGTCCTAGAGTGGGATTTTGAAAAGCCTTCAATTAAATGGTTTCAAGGAGCCCAGCTTAATATCACTGAGAACTGTCTGGACAGGCATCTCTATTCTCACGGCGATAAGACTGCTATCATTTTTGAGCCCAACAATCCAGATGAAGATGCAAAGCATATAACGTATAAGGAGCTACACCAGCGAGTTTGTAAAATGGCTCTTGTTCTCAAGTCTCAAGGAATAGAAAAAGGTGATCGCGTTTGTATTTATCTACCCATGATTCCAGAATTGGCGATTTCTTTGTTAGCCTGCGCGAGAATTGGTGCTGTTCATTCAGTAGTATTTGCTGGTTTTTCTAGTCAGGCGTTACAATCCAGAATCAATGATGCAACTTGTAAAATGGTGATCACCAGCGATGGTTCCTATCGCGGTGCAAAGACGATTGACTTAAAAGGAATCGTAGATAGATCACTAGAAAACACTCCAAGTGTTGAATCAGTCATTGTTGTCAAAAGAATAGCAAGCGAGACTGCAATGCAATCCGGTCGTGATTACTGGTTGCACGATTTATTAGAAAAGGAAACTCAAGATGATTGTCCTATAGAAATCATGGATGCAGAAGATCCACTCTTTATTCTTTATACGTCTGGATCTACTGGCAAACCTAAAGGCATGCTACATACCACGGCTGGCTATATGGTTTATAGCGCCTATACATTTAAGAATGTCTTTCAATATGAAGAAGGTGATGTCTATTGGTGCAGTGCAGATATAGGTTGGATCACCGGTCACAGTTACATTGTTTATGGGCCGTTGGCTAACGGCGCGACGACCGTTATGTATGAAGGCGTGCCCAACCATCCTGATTGGGGTAGATTCTGGAAAATAATTGATAAGCATCACGTTAATCAATTTTATACAGCGCCGACTGCTATTAGAGCATTGGCAAAAGAAAGTTTGTCACACGTCGAGTCGCATGATTTGAGCTCGCTCAAGGTTCTGGCCACCGTTGGTGAACCAATCAATGAAGAAGCCTGGCATTGGTATAACGAGAACATAGGCAAGAAAAACAGCCCAATAGCTGATACCTGGTTTCAAACAGAAACCGGTGGCATCATGATAAGCCCTATTCCTTATGCGACGCCCACAATTCCAACTTTTGCGACCTTGCCGCTGCCAGGTATACAACCTGCGTTGATGGATGAAAACGGTCAGGAAATTAAAGGAAATCAAGTGAGCGGTAGGATGACCATTAAATTTCCATGGCCTGGAATGGCTAGAACTATTTACGGTGATCATGAGCGGTTTAAAGACACTTATTTCTCTGCTTACAACAATTATTACTTCACGGGTGATGGCGCTAACCGTGATAGCACTGGTTACTATCGTATCACGGGTCGTGTGGATGATGTGATTATTGTTTCAGGGCATAATCTAGGAACCGCGCCTATTGAAGATGCCATCAATGAGCATCCAGCTGTTGCAGAGAGTGCGATCGTTGGTTTCCCGCACGACATCAAGGGGAATTCCCTTTATGGATTTATTATACTCAAAGAAACAGGTAGTGATCGCAATCAAGAAAACCTCAAAAAAGAAATCAATCAAGTTATTACTGAACGTATAGGTCCTATCGCCAAGATGGAAAAAATACAGTTCGTTCCTGGTCTCCCTAAAACTAGATCAGGCAAAATCATGAGACGCATTTTACGCAAGATTGCAGCGAATGAGCTAGATCAATTAGGCGATATATCAACGTTGCTCAATCCAGAGGTTGTGGATGATGTTATTAAAAATAGATTGTAGTTGGTTGGTAGTTACGCTTTCGCGAAAGCGTAATAAATAAAATATCATGACATATTTTAAACGTGAATATCTGCGACTTTCACACTAACAATATTTGAGTAATCTTTGTGGGATTCACTTTCAATCCACATGGAATACAAAACGAAGTCTCACAAATACTACAGCAACTTAAGACCAGAAATGCAAGCCTTATTGCCAAAAACCGCACGTCGTGTATTGGATGTAGGTTGCGGTGCTGGCGCCATGGCATACCAACTTAAGGAAAGATATAAGCTGGAAGTTTGGGGAATTGAGTTTTATGAGGCAGAGGCTCTAGAAGCTCAAAAAGTACTGGACAAAGCTTATATCGGCGGTATTGAAGAGAACCTCGAGTATTTACCTGATGATTATTTTGATGCGATATACTTGAACGATGTACTTGAACATCTCGCTAATCCCAATCAGGTGTTGGATGGATTGAAGTCAAAGTTGAACGTGGAAGGAGTTATCATCAGCTCTATTCCTAATGCGCGATACCATAAAGTGATGAGACAGTACATTTTTGGAAAAGATTGGAAATATACCAAAGCTGGCATCATGGATTTTACGCACCTGCGTTTCTTCACATCGCTTAGTATAAAACGTATGTACAAAGAGTTGGGATATGAGATACAGCTGCATAAAGGCATTAACAAGACTAGTTCACTAATGCCATACCTTCTCAACATACCTTTATTGGGTACTGGTGGCGATCTATTTTATACGCAGTTTGCAACAGTAGCCAGTAAGGCTAAATCTTAAGCATATCTTTTATAGCAAACAAAAAAGCAGCTCAAGGAGCTGCTTTTTTTGTCAATACACGTCGCTAGTTAATTACGTCTGCGGCGATTGTTGTTGTTGCGGTTACTGCCTTTTTTTGACCTGCCGCGGTTGTTATTATTATTGTTATTACGACTGCGGTGCGTGTTGGTATTACGATAAATCAAGGATTTTGATTCTAGTAAATCCTCGTCTTTGGCAGCGAGATTAATCTCACCATTACTTAGTTCAAAAAGATGCTTAAAGATTACTGCATCATCCACGCTGTCCTTATTCCAATTAAGGAAGGACTTTTTCATGTGGTTGGCGATGATAAAGGTAAGTGCCTCGCGCTTCTCACCTTTTTCCCATGACAAGGCCACATTAATCATGCTCTGGATATTGTTACCATAAAAACGGTAACGTGGTTTCTTTTGTGGATAAGGCATTCTAGGCGGTTGTGCCTGCAATTCTTCTCTAGTAGGTTTAGGAAACGGTGAATCAACATCAAGGTCAAAATCTGCGATGATGAATAATTGATCCCAAAGCTTGTGTTGAAAATCTGCTACATCTCTCAAATGCGGATTTAAATTTCCCATCACGCCGACGATGGCATTAGCCATGCGGTTACGCTCTGCTGGGTCCTCTAGAGACTTGCAGTGCTCAACTAATTTCTGGATGTGACGACCATATTCAGGTATATTGAGCTGATTGCGCTCAGTATTATATTCTAGGGATGATATCAAAATGTATTGGTATTCTTAATTGTGAAGTGCTGCAAAATACTCAAAAAGCAAATAATAAAGCCAAAATTATATCTAAATAGCTACTGTTACAGTGAAATAACGCCTTTTACAACACTTACTTCCTTATACTTAGCAATAACGGCGTCAGGATTTTTCATCTGCACGACGATGGAAACACTGGTGTATTTTCCTTTACTCGACTGTTTTGTGGTAATGACAGCTCCCATGTTATCAAATATATCCTCAATCTGTTGGATCTTGTTATCGTCAGATGGTACGATAAACTTGTACAGGTATTTATTGGGCCACAAACTAGTATCGGCTAGTTGTGCTTTAAGCTTGATGTAAAACTCGTCTGATGATGGATCGTTCATAAATAATAAAGATGTGCAAATATAATCATGGCTAGATCGGGTTGCATCACTCCTATTTAGTTAATTTGTAATTGTGAAAAAAATGCAACGCATACTTCTTATAGGTGGCCCAGGAACTGGTAAATCCACCTTGATCAATGATTTAGAAAATCGAGGCTTCAAAGTGCATCATGAGATTTCTCGTGAAGTTACCGCGCGAGCACAGCAACAAGGAATAGAGCAACTGTTCTTGACAGACCCGATGGCTTTTAGCAATCAATTGCTCGCTGGTAGGATCCAACAATTTGTGGATGCTGTGCCTGGAATTAATTTCTATGATCGTGGAATTCCCGATGTACCTGCCTATCATAAATTTACCGGCGATCACATTCCCGAGAATTATCTTGAAGCATCCAAAAATTATAAATACGACCAGGTATTTCACCTAGCACCATGGGAAGAAATCTATGCTCAGGATAGCGAGCGCTATGAGAGTTTTAGCCAGGCCAGTGCGATTGATAAGGCGCTTAAAAACTTTTACCGTGGATTGGGTTATGATTTAATCACCATACCTCAAACCACAGTAGAAAATCGAATTAACTTCATACTAGACCATGTAAATCTTGAAGCATAAACCTATTGACATATTAAAGCAGGTTTATGGTTATGATCGCTTTAGAAGCAATCAGGAAAACATTATTAACTCTATTCTATCAGGAAAGGACACACTTGCCTTATTACCTACTGGTGGCGGCAAATCATTGTGCTATCAAATACCAGGATTGGTTCGTGACGGAATTTGTGTAGTCATCTCTCCATTGATTGCATTAATGCAGGATCAGGTGAACCAATTAAAGCAACGAGGTATCAAGGCGATAGCCCTGACTGGTGGTATATCGTATCGAGATCTCGATGAAATGCTAGATAATTGCATTTATGGCAATTATAAATTCCTATATATGAGCCCAGAGCGGCTCAAGCAATCGCTAGTACAAACGCGATTAAAGCGTATGAACATTAATTTGATTGCTATTGATGAGGCGCACTGTATCAGTCAATGGGGTCACGATTTTAGACCAGCATATCGCGATATAGCGACTCTCAAAGATCTCTTGGGCGATATACCCATGATTGCCGTTACTGCTACGGCAACACAACAAGTAAGGCAAGACATTGTCAAAAACTTGAAAATTGATGATGCACAGGTTTTTGTTTCCAGTTTCAAGAGAGATAACATTTCCTATCGCAAGCTTGACACACCCGATAAGCGCATGGCGTTGCTATCGTTTTATAAATCACATAGCGGTAGCTCAATTACCTATGTGCGTAGCAGAAAAAATACTCTTGAATTCTCGCACTTACTTAATAATCATGAGATAGCTGCCAGCCAATATCATGGCGGGCTAGATCACAAGACCAGAAACACGGCGGCCCAGCGATGGATGAAAAATCGAACGCAAGTGATGGTGGCGACAAACGCCTTTGGTATGGGAATCGATAAACCTGACGTGCGCAGCGTGGTGCATTTACAATTACCCGAAAGCATCGAGAGTTACTATCAAGAAACAGGTCGTTGCGGTCGAGATGGCAAATCCAGCGTCGCTCAATTTATTTATAACATCAATGATTTAAAGCACGCACACAATCAGTTTATAAAGGCTTTACCTACGGTTGCAATCCTGAAAGAAGTGTACAAAACCCTGCATAATTATTTGCAAGTTGCCATGCATGAAGGCGCAGACACAGTTCATGACCTATCCTTTGCCATCTACTGCCGTCGCTATAAACATGATCCTACCGTTTGTTATCAAGCCCTACTTACATTGAATCGATTAGGTATCATTGAGTTTAATCAACAAGGTGGTCGTGGTACGGTATTACGCTTTCGCGAAAGCGTAACAACTATCAATACCTTAACAAGTAATGATCCTAAAACTAGTGCCATCATCCAGTCTCTATTGCGCACACACGGTGGCAGTACACAACAAGAAAACAGATTGAATATCGGTATGATTGCAACACGCAGTAATGTGACCGAAGATGAAGTTGTAGCGTTGCTACAAGCACTAGAGGCTAAGGAACTTATTGATTTACAACTGGGGCAAAGTGATATGCAAGTAACCCTACTTCTCCCAAGAGATGATGATCACGCAGTTAGTAAATATGCACCGCTCATAAAGCAACAAAACCAAGTCAAAACGCAACAGTTGCAAGCAATGATGGCGTTATTGCAAGAAAACAAGAAATGCTTGCAACAAATCATACTAGAATATTTTGATGAAAAGCATAGCACTCCATGCGGTACTTGTTCAAATTGCCTAAAACAAACCAAGTCTCAAAGTCCTAAAAATATCTCTCTGCAAATTCTAAATATGTTGTCTGGAAAATGCCTAAGCGCACAGGAATTAGTTAACGCATTACATGTCAATCTAGAAGAAGTTCTTACAGCTGTGAAAAGCCTAATGGAACAGCAAAAAATTACCATCACCTCTCATAATAAATACAAATTGAATGGATAAGAAATTGAAAATTGTCTTCTACGGTACGCCAGAGTTTGCCACTGGTGTTCTAGAAACGCTACATAAGTCACCGCATGAGATAGTAGGTGTAGTTACCGCACCAGATAAGCCTGCTGGACGTGGTCGCAAGATTCAGGAAAGTCATGTAAAACAGTATGCCGTGCAAAATAATTTGAACGTGCTGCAGCCTACTAATCTTAAAGCTCAAGAATTTCTGGACGACTTACAAAGCCTTGAGGCAGATTTGCAAGTTGTCGTTGCCTTTAGAATGTTGCCTAAAGCTGTGTGGAGTATGCCGTCACGAGGAACTTTTAATTTGCACGCCAGCCTATTGCCTCAATATCGTGGAGCAGCACCTATTAACTGGGCAATCATCAATCAAGAGAAGGTTACTGGTGTTACAACCTTTTTTATTGATGAAAAAATAGATACTGGAGCCATTATAGATCAAGAGAGCATTTCTATAGAGAAAGACGAGAATGTTGGTTCTTTATATAGTACGCTAATGCAATTGGGAGCTCAACTCACTCTCAAAACGGTAAATGCCATTGCCAAAGGCGATGTAAGCACTACCATTCAAAAGAATGCACAAGATCTTAAGGAAGCACCCAAACTAAATGCCAAAAACACAACCATAGATTTTGAAAAATCAGCTAGAGAGGTTGATGCCTTGGTACGTGGCTTGAATCCCTATCCTGTCGCAAAGGCTAGTTTAATACAAGATGGAGAGCAGATGACAGTGAAAATTTTTGAAACGAGGATTATTGAAAAAGATCACCACATGACGGCTGGCAGCATCGTCATTGACGATAAGAGGATGATAGTTGCTTGTGAAGATAATTGGGTCGAGATCATCGAGATACAATTGCCCAATAAGAAACGAATGAAGATCGCTGATCTTCTTAACGGCTATTCATTCGCGCCGGATGCTAGATTTGGCAAGGCATAGCGATAAAATGATACGAACGCCAATGAGTTATTAACAATTGTTCGTGTTTATGAACATTTTATCGGTTTTATTGCTGTAATCCTTGTGTGGTAGCATAATTCGGATAAATTTGTTTCACATTTTAGTTTAACCAACATTAATTTAAACTCCGTTATGAACAAAACAGATTTAATTGAAGCAATGGCAGAAGATGCTGGCGTTTCAAAAGCAGCAGCAAAAAAAGCACTAGAGTCATTTCTAGGAAACGTTGAAAAGAGCCTTAAAAAAGGTGACCGTGTATCTCTAGTAGGATTTGGTTCTTTTTCAGTTTCTAAAAGAGCAGCTCGTGAAGGTAGAAACCCACAAACTGGTAAGACGATCAAGATCGCTGCTAAGAAAGTAGTAAAATTCAAAGCAGGTAGCGATTTACAGAAAGCTGTAAACTAGTCTCACTAGCTTAAAGATTTAAACCCGCTTTTTAAAGCGGGTTTTTTTATACCTAAGTGACAAAATTAAAAGTTTTGTTAATGTTGAAAAATAGTGTATGTTTAAACAAGGCTAATAAGCATGGAAACGATCAAACCACAAAAAGGTAAACTACTGGTTGCTGAACCTAGCATCATAGGCGATGAATCTTTCTCGAGATCTGTGGTCTTACTAACGGAGTTTAATCAGGAAGGCATCGTTGGTTTCATTGTCAACAAGCCGCTTGATTACACATTAAGTGAATTATTACCTGAGGTTGATTGTGATTTTGAAGTCTACAACGGCGGCCCGGTAAGTACAGACAACCTTTACTTCTTGCATACGGTTCCAGATCTTATTCCAGGCTCCCATCATATACAGGATGGCATATTTTGGGGTGGTGATTTTAAAACAGTTTCACAGCTTATCAATGACAATAAGCTTGATCACAATGACATAAAGTTCTTCTTAGGTTACACTGGTTGGGCAAGCTTGCAATTAGAACAAGAACTTAAACTCAAATCATGGGTTGTGATTGACAATGAGGACCATGAGAACATCTTGTCAGACAAGATGCACGACATCTGGAAAGTTAAGATGCGTGATCTAGGCGATGGCTATGAAATCTGGTCAAACGCTCCAGAAAATCCTGCCTACAATTAACACAATAGTTTCTCGTTGAAATACTCGCGCAATTCTTGTGCGGCTTCTTGAGTATAGCTTTTCTTTCTATACTTAGTAATACTTTTTATTCCTTGAATAGAATTAGTAAAGAATAGCTCATCAGCTCGTTGTAACTCAAACGGTGTGATACTTTCCTCCTTAAATTCATAGCTCATCATGCGCTTTATTTGAGTAAGTACTTGCTCTCTCATGATGCCGTTGAGACAACCGTCTGATAACGGTGGTGTTTTAATGATGTTTCCTTGTCGCAGGAATAGATTTCCTGATATACATTCTGCCACCATCTTGTTATCATTAAGTAATAACATATCCTGGTAGTCATTCTCTTCTGCAAAAATACCAGCGAGTATGTTGACGGTTTTGGTAGTCGTCTTAAGATTAGTTAATAAGCTGGCCTGTACATAGAAATCTTTGAAGAGTTCAACCTCATAATTCGTGGAATCAGTAAAAACTTGATCAAGAGTAGATAATTCCATACTCCATTGCACATTATTATCAGTAGGCGTATAATATCCGCCTTGTTTGCGCCATACGGTAATGCGTATCCTGCTGTGATCTAATGACGATGATTGCTGGTTGTGTAATAAATCTATTTGCTCTTTAAAAAACTCAAGCGTGAAATTATCAGGTATTTCCATACGCAGCATGCGCATTGATGACATGAGCCTAAAGTAATGCGACTCAAGAAATATAGGAGCCGTTTTAAAACAGCGTATTGTTTCAAACAATCCATCACCGTAGTAGGTACCACGATTGTTGTATGAGATTGTCGCATCGTTTTGTGCTACTAAGTTGCCGTTCAATAAGATCATAAAAAAAGCCCTGAATTACAGGGCTTAAAATTACAGCTTATGTAAGTGTTTATCTAGATCCTAGAATCTTTTTTAGTCCACTTATCTGGTTTTCCCAGAACATTTTTTGCTCCTCAACTTCATCCTCATCATCACCAAAGTCAGTGATCATCAAGGAAACATCTTTGGTGATATCATCTACCTCAATGCGCAATTCAAAAAACTTTTTGGTATCCTCGTCATAATCCCATTGGAATCTTGCACGTTCCTCGCCTACACGTTTGATAATTTTGGCTTTTTCTTCTTGCCCATCCCATATAAAACGGAAGTACTCACCGCGGCTATTAACATTGTCAGCAAACCACTCAGACATTCCAGATGGTGTGGCTATATATTGATACAATAGAGATGGCGATACTTGGACCACAAACTCCATTTCAAACTTTATTGGATCTTGCATTTAAATTTACTTTGACGGCAATATACTGTATTACACTTAAGAGTTGAAAGTAATAATCATGAAAATTTAAGTGCAAGGCATTTGGTCACCATATCAAATTAAAGTTATATTTGCACCCGCTTAAATGCTTGTGTGTTTAAGCCTCTGGCGTGGTAGCTCAGCTGGTTAGAGCGCAGCACTCATAATGCTGAGGTCGGCGGATCGTGCCCGCCTCACGCTACTTAAAACCTCTATCAATTTGATAGAGGTTTTTTATTTTCTGGTAGTTCCTCTCTCTAGTAAAGAAGTCTTGAGCGTATGAATGCGTGTCACTTTGATATCATCTTCATTATCAATGAGATTGCGCATTCTTATAAATGCCTTATTTCCCAATTCACGAGCGTGCTGATCAATTACCGTCATTTTAGGATAAGAATATCGTGATAAAATACCATTAGAATATCCTATGATCTGTAGATCCTGAGGTATGGCAATATTGAGTTCATTAGCTTTATTTAATGCAATGATTGCTGCTGCTTGATCAAGCGCTATCACAGCGTCAATACCATCATAGCGCAACGCATCTTCCATGCGTTTCTCAAATTGAGCCTCTTCGGTAGAAGTTATTACATTGAGGATGACATCCTCATGGGATTCCATCGCCTTGCGCACGCCTTGTTCTCGCAACTGCCCTACATTGATCTGACTTATGGAGCTGGCCATACAAATGTGCTTATCACCACGATCTACTAGGAACTCTACCGCACGAGCTGCGGATAGAACGTCATCAACCACAATCTTATCACATTCTACGTCATCGATACTGCGGTCAAACATCACCATAGGTATGTTTTTATCGACCACTCGTTGTAAATGAGTAATTTGATTACTTGTTTGAGTTTCTTTGGCTGCTGCGATGATTATTCCATCAATACTGTTATCATCCAGTACATCAAGATATGCTACCTCCTTATCCAGCGACTCATTGGTAAGACAAGTGATGACTTTATAATTATGTTGAGTAGCTACTTCTTCTATACCTGTTAGGACTTGTGCAAAAAAGTCATTAATCACGTCAGGAATGACTACGGCGACGATTTTGTTCGTCTTAGGATTGACAACGGTACCTTTGTAACCCAACCTTTTGGCTGCTTCTATTACGAGCAGTTTAGTCTCTTCACTAATCTCATCGCTATCCTTGAGCGATTTTGAGATAGTTGATATAGACAGTCCTACTTCTTTTGCTAGTACGTTCAGGGTGACTTTGTTACGTTTCAAGAATGTCGTTTTAATGGTAAAGGTAACTCATGATTGTTCAAGTGAAAGTTGTGATTACGCTTTCGCGAAAGCATAATAATTATAAATAAAAATCTTAAAACATCGTTTAAAAGCGTTTTCATATCGTTTAAATACATAATAATAGGTTAATTACCGTTTATTAGGATGAAATACACTAGGTTTATATCAGAAGTGTACGATTATGAAACTTATTACTCTACAAAAATTTACGATCGCTCTACTTTTCTTAAGTCTTTCTCTATCAGGACAAACCAGTTATGTTGAGGTAGAAGCATTCTTTGAAAATGGCGATAGTTTTCAAGCTGCACAAATATTTGACAGCGCTGGCAACGTTGTTCTCACAGTATGTGATGATGCTAATTGCTACGACGGCACCACCCAAAATAATTATAGCATTGCTGGAAACATAGGTTGTATCGCAAACGGCACCTATACATTGAGAACATATGACCGTAGTCCGGATGGCAACTGGAATGGAAATTCTTTTTTCAGGATCGTTGTTGCAGGCGTTGAGGTAGTCAATAGATCTCATACCAGCGGTACACAAACACAGGACAATACCTTTAGCATTTCAGGAGGCGGCACACAGTGTGCAGCTGATATTAATATTCAAGGCGCCGGAAACGATATTATAGATGGTGATACTACACCATCTATCAATGATGGCACTGACCATGGTAACGTTACTGTTTCTCAAACAAGTACCAAGACATTTATCGTACAGAATACAGGTACTAATGACCTCAATCTAAATAGTGGCACTCCGGTACAAATTTCGGGAGCGGACGCTGCGGACTTTAGTATTACCTCACTACCTGCTTCTACAATCTCTGGTGGTGGAAACAGTACTTTTGAGATTACCTATACGGCACGTAGTACGGCACCATACACAAGTAATGCGACTGTTACAATCGCCAACAATGATCCTGATGAAGGATCCTACTCTTTTAATATCTCAGGTAATACCACTCGTGATTTATCCAATTTCCCACTTACAAACATCGCTTATTACAATTTTGAAACAAATCTAGTAGGATGGACTACCGCTGGTACAAATCTGACTTGGGTAGTAGGAAGAAACGCAGAGAAAGGTGAAGGCGATTATGCCTACACCAGCAACTTTAACGATTACCCTAGTAATTCAAGCGCTTATTTAATCTCACCAATTATTAGCACCGTAGGATTTGATAATCTAGAACTGTCGCTGGACTTTTTCACGAACACCGCAGACGCTGAAGACGGCATGCGTGTAGAATATAGTCCCGATGGCGGCGCAAGCTGGTTTGTTTTGGGTAGCACAACTTCGGGATCTAATTGGTATGATACCACAACAGTTACTGGAATAAGCGCGACGGCAAATGCCTGGACTGGATTAAGTAGTACACTAGATTCATCAATTAGTAGATTTGAAACTGGGAAGCATGAGCTGCCTGCTACCCTAGAAAATAATCCTAATGTTCAAATAAGAGTTCTATTTGCCGCTAATGGATCGGGAAACAGCGATGGTGTAGCTGTTGACAATATGATTGTCTCTGGACGACCACTAACTTATAGCGCACCTCTGGTTGGTCCGGCAAATGAAACCTCTCAACTATCCTTATGGCTAGATGCATCAACTCTAAGTGCTGCAAATGGCAGTAAACTAACTCAATGGGATGATCAGGCCGAAAACAATAACGCAGCCGAAACTACCGCAAATGCACCTACATACACTGATAATGTCAATGACAATGTAAACTTTAATCCTGCGGTAACCTTTGATAGAAGTCAAGGGCAACACATGAGAGGCTCCGGTGGTTTCAATTCTCAAGATTACTGGATTGTCGTGCGCAGTACGCTAGACATATCAAATGAACTAGCTGATGAGACATTGCTGCTAGGTTCCAAATACTCTGTAGATAACTCTTCAAATGATCCATCAGGACTAGGTTGGGGAACGGTATCTATACGTTATGACGATGAAGTGCTGGCTCACAGTATTGATCCTGTTTCTCAATCTGACGTGAACACACCTAGTTATGGTCGCGCCTTTACCGATGCCAGTAGAAGATTTGATGATGTCAACATTATCAATGTAAAAACCAACGCTGCTGGAACCCAGACAGAGCTTTATATCAATGGTCGTCGTGTGGACAACACAACAGGCCAAACAACGCAAAGCTTTGAGCAACTCTTGTTCAATGAATTTACCAACACACCATATTATTTAGGTGTAGGTCGCTATACATTAACTGGACTACCCTTTGAAAGTCATCTTGATGGTCAAATTACTGAAGTTATCAGTTTTAGGGATTCAAGATCTGCGGCAGCTCAGCAAAAGATTTTCTCTTACCTCGCTATAAAAAACGGAGTGTCATTACACAATCCTAATAGTGCCTTGACTATAGACGATCATATAGCCAATTGGGATTACGTAAACTCTGATAACACTGTGATTTGGGATGCAAGCGCAAATACAACTCACAATTATGACGTTGCAGCAATAGGTCGCGATGATGTCCTAGGATTAGAGCAAAAACAATCGCAGAGTGAGAATAGCACGAGCATACTTTCCATCGGACTAGTTAATGTTACTGATCTAGGAACACAAAATTCTAATGCTTTTTTAAGCGACAAACAGTTTTTGATTTGGGGTCATGATAATGGTTCATTGGCAAAGAGCCCTGCAGATATCAATCATACCGTGGGAACTACAATATCCGTACCTACACAAATGACTAGAATTAATAGATCCTGGAAGATTCATGAAGTAGGTTCTGGCGATATAGAAGTTGCAGAAGTTAGGGTGCCAACATCAGCGTTTGCATCGCTGGGTGCGATAAGTGGCGATCAAGAAAGAGTTTTGATCATTGCAGACGATGCTAATTTCACTAGCAACGTTAGAACAGTATTTTTTAAGACGGATGGGATTTATGAGCGAGTAAAAGTCGATATCGATGGTGTCAAATACTTTACACTTGGTAAGGCAGATGTGGTTTATTCTGCACAAGGGCTTGAATTTGATGGTATAGATGACTATGTAGAGATTCTAGGTGGTAACGATATATCTACCTCATTTACGGTAAGCTCTTGGGTAAAAAGCACTGGTTCCAATAACACTAATAGTGTCAAAACGATCGTAGCAAAGAGAAACAATGCAGACGGTTTTCATTTCTTCATTAGAAATGATAACAAATTGGGCGTTTATTGGAATAATGGCACAGCACAAAGCCTTGTTTCCAATACCGCATTATCAAATAACGCATGGAGACATGTAGCGGTTACATTCAATGGTTCTCAAGTAAAATTGTACATAGATGGCGTCCTTGATAGGCAAGCAAATCGCACCGCTCCTATTGTAAATTCAAACATCATGTCCTTAGGTGCTCGCAAAAGGGCAAAAAATAATATCGTAAACAACTTTAAAGGTAAACTCGACGAGGTGCGTATCTGGAATCAAGCTTTGACTCAGGATCAATTAAGATATGTCATGAATCAAGAATTAGAAGATAATTCAAGTTTTGTAAGCGGTAAAATCATGCCTCTTGATGTGACCAAAGATGTCATTAAAACCGTTGACTGGAACAACCTACAGGCATATTACGACATGAACACCTTTATAGGTACAGCACTTAATGATCATTCATTGAATAAAAGCCATGGTCAACTAGCCTATGAAGATGAGTACACCATGACGCAGCAAACCGCACCACTACCTTATGTGACTGCGTCAAGTGGATCTTGGGAAGATTCCGTAAACTGGGAAAATGGTAATGAGCTATTTATACCAGGTACCACAAGAGTCATCAATGGTAATACGGTATCAATTGACTGGAATATTGTACAAACTAGACACGATATAAACATCAACTCAACTGATGCTACTTTGCTAGGATTATTTGTAGAATCAAATGAATTGAGCGTGAATAATGACCACGGTCTTACAGTAACTCATTACCTAAAATTAGATGGTATTATTGATCTTGTAGGAGAATCACAGTTAGTCCAGACAGACTTAAGTGACTTTGACCCTACATCAAGTGGTACTTTAGAAAGAGATCAACAAGGAACTTATGACAAGTACAATTACAATTATTGGTCATCGCCAGTAAGCTACCTAAATAATTCAACTATAAATGATGGATACGATATTGAGACCGTCATGAAAGATGGTACTGATGTTAATAATCCAGTAACACTCAATTTTACTCCAGAATCTCAAGGTGATGGCGCACCGGCAAGCGGTTCAACAGCCGCTACAATATCAGGAAGATGGTTGTATAAGTATGCTAACTTGACTTCAGGCACCTATTCTAACTGGCAATATGTTGGTAAGGATGGCGCGCTCAACGCTGCCGAAGGTTTTACTATGAAAGGTACTGGCAGCAGCGCAGATCAAAATTATGTGTTTGTGGGAAAACCTAACAATGGTGATATTGAACTAGACATTTTTAATGGTAACGACTACCTAGTTGGTAACCCATACCCTAGCGCCATGGATTCTCATGAGTTTATTATGGACAATCCAGATCTTGATGGGACACTATACTTCTGGGAACATTGGGGTGGCAATTCTCACACGCTTGCAGAATATCAAGGTGGTTATGCTATGTATAATTTATCTGGTAGCACTCCTAATGCTACCATGGGAACCTCTAGCCCATTGGTGAATCAAGGTGGTGTTGCTACAAAACTTCCAGGTCGTTACATTCCTGTCGCTCAAGGATTTTTTGTCACAGGAACAAGAGATGGTAAAATCAATTTTGCTAACTCACAACGCGTATTTGAGAAGGAAAGTTTTGGAAATAGCATCTTTGTTTCTGCACCTGTTAGTGACAACAGTAATACCGCCCAAATGTATCAAGCTCAAGAAGATGATCGTACTAAAATACGTCTGGGCTTCAATTCTCCTCAAGGCATTCACCGACAATTATTATTGACGATTGACCCTAATGCAACCATGGGATATGATCGTGGTTATGATGGTCGATTGTTTGAAAACCAAATAGATGACATGGCATTTCTAGTAGACAATTCTAGAGTTTCCATTCAAGGCATCCCTAATTCAGGAGAATCCATAGAATTACCATTGAGCGTAAAAATGGGCGACCAAGGTTATATGGAAATTATTATTGATCACCTAGAGAATGTAAGTGATGACACAGAACTTTTCCTACTAGACAAGAAAACAAATACCTATCATAACTTGAGAGAAGAGTCCTATAAAAGTCCATTTTTATACACGGGTACTTACAAGGATAGGTTTGCTCTTACCTTCAAGATGCCACAAACATTGAGCAATGATGATATTACAGATAACAACGCGATTAAGGTTTACACGCCAGCGTCCAATCAGTTCATCGTTATTGAATCAAACAATGCCCAAAAGATTGAATATGTAGAACTTATAAACATGTTGGGTCAGCGAGTAATGAATATGGATACCATGAATAACACAGGTCGTATTGAGGTTCCTAGAGCAGGATTGAGCAGTGGAACTTACGTTGTAAAGATGAACAGCGGCAGCGACTCTCAATCAACCAAAGTTATTCTAAGATAATCTACTGATAATATCGCCAGGAGTAAGTGATTGTTGCTCGCCAGTAAGCATATTCTTTAGAGTAAGTTTACCAGCTGCAATTTCATCTTCGCCAGCTAGAACGACATAAGGAATAGCGTTCTTGTCGGCATAGGTCATTTGCTTTTTCATCTTTGCATCGTCTGGATAAAGCTCTGTTTTGATTCCGCTTTCGCGAAAGCGGAACACCCAATCAACACAGTAACTAGCTTCTTGCTTTCCAAAATTGATAAACAATACCTGCACGCCAGCTCTCACGGTTTCTGGAAAAAGATCCAGTTCTTCAAGAACTAGATAGATACGATCCAATCCAAAACTGATGCCAACGCCGCTCATATCCTTCATACCAAAAATACTGGTCAAATCGTCATAACGGCCACCGCCACTGATGCTTCCCATGCTTACTCCATGAGGAGCAGCAACTTCAAAGATGCAACCCGTATAATAATTGAGGCCTCTAGCCAGTGTTATGTCTAGGTCTAATAAAGTGGTTTTGAGTCCTAATGTTGAGACATGATCAAGCACCGTTTCAACCTCAATGATACCTTCTTGACCTGTTGTTGATGTCTGGAGTAACTCTTTCATTACTACCAGCTTTTCTTGAGCAGTACCAACAAGAGCAAACACGGGCGATAATTGGTCAATAGCATCACGGCTTATGCCTTTATCAATCATCTCTTGCTTAACCTTGTCCTCTCCTATTTTATCAAGCTTATCAAGAGCAACTGTAAAATCAATGAGCTTATCCTGCGCACCGATTACTTCGGCAATTCCAGCTAAAATTTTGCGATTGTTTATTTTGATGGTGCAGCCGTTCAATCCTAAATCTGAATAGACATCGTCAAATAGTTTCACTAGCTCTACTTCTTGTAGCAAACTATCGCTACCTACAACATCTGCATCGCATTGTGTGAATTCCCTGTATCTACCTTTTTGCGGTCTATCGGCACGCCAGACGTTTTGAATCTGGTATCTTTTGAAGGGAAAAGCAATCTCATTCTGGTGTTGCACAACATATCTCGCAAATGGTACAGTAAGATCATATTTTAAGGCACGGTCGCTAATCACGCTTGTGATTTTTGTCTCATCCTTATCAGCTAATAAGGCTGAGTCTACTTTTCTTAAATACTCACCATTATTAAGCACCTTAAAAATCAAACGATCACCTTCATCTCCATACTTACCCATCAAGGTCTCGCTATTTTCAAAGCTAGGCGTCTCAATAGGCATAAAACCATACAGCTCAAAATGCTTCTTGATCGTATCGATGATATAGGATCTGCGCGATACTTCCAGCGGATTGAAATCTCTTGTACCTTTAGGTATAGACGGTTTTTGTGCCATGGTTTAATTTGAAGTGCAAATATAAAAAGCTAGAACCGTACCTACACGACGATCATGTTCTAATACAGGAGAGTCATCACTTTAATTATTCTCTGTATTACTGTAACTTTTACCATTGTAAACAGTCAAACAAACCATGAAGGGATTACTACGCGAGAATATTAGTATTGCTCAAGGAAGCATCAAGGGTCAACTGCTTCGCACCATTCTTACGGTTTTTATTATTGCTATAGGTATCACGGCACTTGTAGGTATCTTGAGTGCGGTCAATGCGCTAGAAACCAACTTAGCAAGTGGATTTTCTGGAATAGGAACTAATACGTTTAACATACAACGTTATGAACGATCGTTCAATAGACGCGGTGGCGGCGAGGAACGAAAGATAAATCCCATCATAAGTTACAGCGATGTACGAGAGTTTGAAACAAAATTTGAGTACCCTTATTCTCAGGTAGGAACCAGTTTTCAAGCCACCTCACAAGCTGAGGTAAAAAGCGGTGATGAAAAAACCAAACCTAAAGTAATTGTTACTGGAGTCAATGAAAATTACATCGAGAACAGCGGCACGACCATTCTAGAAGGTCGTGGTTTCTCAAATCTTGACATTGAGAACAACGCTCGCGTTTGCCTTATAGGTAGTGATATGGAAGATGCCTTGTTCAATGGCTTAAACCCAATTGGCCAGCAATTATCCATAAGAGGTAACAAGTTTAGAGTTATAGGTTTACTGGAAGAAAAGGGTTCTACCTTTGGTAATAATGTTGACCTTAGAGTATTGATTCCTATAGGTATCGCTCGTGGGATTTATACGGCTCCCAATATAAATTATGAATTAAGTGTCAAGGTACGCGACAAGCAGCTTTTGGAAGGTGCACAAGACCGCGCCATTGTTACTATGCGCAATGTTCGTGGACTGGAGCCGCTCGACGAAAACAACTTTGGAATTATTAAACGTGATGAATTATTGTCATCGCTTAATGAAGCAAGCACTGCACTCAACGCCGCAGCCATCATTATTAGTGTAATAACCATCTTTGGATCCAGTATCGCGCTTATGAATATCATGCTCGTATCAGTAACAGAGCGTACTAGAGAAATAGGAGTGCGCAAAGCTCTAGGTGCAAAACGTAGTACTATCTCATGGCAATTTTTTATTGAAACGCTACTTATAAGTCAATACGGCAGTATTCTAGGAATCTTATTAGGAATGTTGATCGGTTGGATTGTATCGTCAGCCGTATTTGATATACCGTTTGAAATTCCATGGGGTGCGATTATCGCAGCGACGATCATATCTATTGTAATTGCAATTTTCTCTGGTATCATACCAGCGATAAAAGCTGCAAGGCTCGATCCTATTGAGGCATTGAGATATGAATAACAACATGGATTAAGTTAGAGTTAAGCTAATTAGACTTATAAGCCTAATAGATGTATTAGCTTTAAAATAAAAATCATGAAACGTACACTACTCAACCTCTCACTATTCTCAATGATGGTCATAGGTGTTATATCTTGTGGCGACGATAAGACCAAACTTGAAAAGCTAGAAGAAGAACTTGAGCAAAGATCTGACGACCTAGAAGACGCTGCAGATGATATAGGCAACGCTGCCGAAGATATCGAGGATGCGCTCAAGAGCTTTGAAGATGCCTTACAAGAAGTTGAAAACGCCGAGGATCGCGCTGCCATACGAGAGCGCGTCAATAAGATATTTGACGAGATGGACGTGCGCTTGCAATAAGCATTTACCACGATTAAAAACCAATATCCCTAGGCGGTTGCCTAGGGATATTTTTTTTGAAGGTAATCGTTGATAAAAATACATTAGCAGATAATTTCTAATCAAATTCTCGTTTATCTAGAGTTGGTAGAACCGCGATAGTGACTACAAACTCGTAAGCTACAGAATAGGTAGATTACGATAATCACCTACCTTGTAAGTCTCTTTTGACCACTATGAAGACTGATCACATTTTCATACAGCAATTTAAATCCAGGTTTGGCAAGTTGATCATAGGCGTTCACAATGATAAGTTATGCCTGTGCGACTGGAAATATCGAGCAAAAAGACAGCAAATAGATGAACGCATAAAGCAATATCTCAATGCAGAATTTGTGCAAAAAAATCATGAGCTGATAGATGAGACCGTCAATCAGCTTAATAAATATTTTATTGGAGATCTTCGATCATTTACAGTACCCATAAAATTGAGTGGTACCGACTTTCAAAAAAGTGTTTGGAATGATTTAATGACGATTCCTTACGGCAAGACTTTGTCGTATGGTCAGCTTTCGCGAAAGCGTAACAATCCTAAAAGCATTAGAGCAATCGCCGCAGCAAACAGTGCAAACGCCATATCGATCCTCATACCTTGTCATAGAATTATAGGCAGCGATGGCTCATTGGTAGGCTATGCTGGTGGCTTAAAAGCAAAAGAACAATTACTAAAATTGGAAGGCGTGGACTTAACTAACGGTCAGCAACAGCTGTTCTAAAAACCATTTTTCTCATTACCCATTTCCATGAGGTCGTCAAAATAACGGTATAAATCACCCTTTGTAATTGAGGCGCCAGTCTCGATGAGTTTGAACTTATCAGCATTGGCATCCTCACCATAGGACTTGTTTGCTGTAAAAATCTTTACCTCTTCATCCATTAGGTTTTTTTGTAACCATTGATAGCCAGTAGACGTAGTGATATCAATTTTATCATCACCTACAATGATAGATATGAGTGACATCTGCTTTTCCTGAAGTTCAAAGAGATTCATAGTTTGCGGCGAGATATGTTCCAGGTATTGAGCGCTGGTAAGTACACGTTCCCAAACAAGATCAGAGAATATATCCAATTCATCTTCAGCTACTTGTGGTTTTTCTTTTTTAATCTTTTCCCACTCATCACCAGTAATTGATTGAGTCGCTAGAAAGGTGATAAATTCTTGATGTAGCTCTTCTAATTGTTCTTGTGTAAGTCTTCTATATTTCATGACATGCTATAAAAAAACCGTCTTAGGAAAACCCAAGACGGTAGTTGTAATTTTAGGAAGCAATTAGTTTGCTGCTCCTACTACTTCAAAAGTAAATGTTGTCTGTACTGCTCTGTGAAAACGTACGGTTGCTTCATATTGTCCTAAACGCTTGATGTTACCACCAGCGATAGAGATAAACTTCTTGTCGATCTCGATACCTTCTTTTGCAAGTGCATCAGATACATCTGCTGTTGTAACAGATCCAAAGAGTTTATCACCTTCTCCAGCTTTTGCAGTCATTTTAAGGTCAAGATCTGAAAGTTTATCAGCTTGTTTCTGCGCTGCCTTGATATTTGATTCTTCTTTGTGAGCGCGCTGCTTTAATGTTTCTGCAAGTTGCTTCTTTGCTCCGGTCGTTGCCATTGTAGCAAGACCTTGTGGTATTAAGAAGTTGCGACCATAACCAGGCTTAACTGTAACCACGTCGTCAGTAAAACCTAAGTGTTCTACGTCTTTTTTTAATATTAGTTCCATTCTATAAGTCTGATTAAATTATTTTAAAAGGTCTCCTACGTATGGCATAAGAGCTAGGTGGCGAGCACGCTTAACAGCTACTGCTACCTTGCGCTGATACTTAAGTGATGTACCTGTCAAACGACGTGGTAACAATTTACCTTGCTCGTTTACTAGTCCCATCAAGAAATCAGGATCCTTGTAATCTATGTATTTAATACCACTGCGTTGAAAACGGCAGTACTTTTTTCTCTCTTGAGTCTCTATCTTTAAAGGAGACAGGTAACGTATGTCACCGTCCTTTTTACCTTTAGCTTGTTGTTGTAATGTTGCCATGATTAAGCTTTTGATTTTTTAGACATTCTACTTCTTCTCTTCTCTGCCCACTCAATAGCATATTTATCAAGTCTTACAGTAAGGTAACGCATGATGCGCTCATCACGACGGAACTCAGTCTCATAATCGTTGATGATCTCACCAGGAGCTTCAAATTGGAAAAGGTGGTAGAAACCACTTTTCTTGTTCTCGATTGCATAGGCTAGTTTTTTCAAGCCCCAATCTTCTTTAGCTACCATTTTGGCACCTCGCTCAGTAAGGAAATTCTCAAACTTCTTTACTGTTTCCTTTACCTGGTCATCAGATAAAACGGGATTCAAAATGAAAACAGTTTCGTATTGATTCATAATTTGTTATTTTAAACGGTTGCAAAAATACTTCTTTTCTACATTTTACACAATAATAAATTTTAAGCAGATTTCTCCTTTTGCAGGCTTTAATCAGCGATAATGATGATTCGTTATAGAACTTATAAAAATCGATTAAATACATTTATTACTTGCAAAACCAATTTAAACATATTAGTATTGTATGGTTAACTTAATTTGGGGAAATAGATGACTGATACTATACTTAAGTGTTTTGTAGTAGATGATTCCAGCATTCAAAGGCTGGCAATTGTTAAACTCATTGAGAATCACCCCAATCTCAAGCTTTCAGGAGAATTTAGCAATGCAATAGAAACCAAGGCAGCCATCAAGGATGCTGGCGTGGATCTCATCTTTCTAGATGTGGAAATGCCTATACTCACAGGATTTGACCTACTAGATGATATAACTGAAAAACCAGGTGTCATTTTTGTAACGGGTCAAACTAAGTATGCTTTCAAAGCATTTGACTATGCCGCCATTGACTATCTACAGAAGCCCATAAAAAAAGACCGTTTTCTATACGCAGTAGAACGTGCCCTACTTTCTCACAAGATGCGCAACGAGATGGTCGAGGATAAGGGTGAGTTCATCTTTGTCAAGAGTAATTTAAAAAAACGTAAAGTTTACCTCAACGACCTTAAGTTTATTCAGGCATTAGGCGATTACGTAAAACTAATTACCGAAAATGAGAGCCTAGTAGTTCTTTCTACCATGAAAGCCTTTGAGCAACAATTACCTAAAGAAGACTTCTTGCGCATTCACAAATCCTACATCGTGAACTTGAAACGTGTTGAAAAATTCAACAGCAAGGCGGTAGAGCTTGATAACGAGGTACTTCCATTGAGCCGAAACCGCAAGTCAGAGTTAGTTGAGGCGCTGTCGCAATTTTAATTTTCCAAT
The DNA here is from genome assembly GCF_003966335.1 of Nonlabens ponticola. Lineage (NCBI taxonomy): Bacteria > Pseudomonadati > Bacteroidota > Flavobacteriia > Flavobacteriales > Flavobacteriaceae > Nonlabens > Nonlabens ponticola. Next base: position 2,087,271 of record NZ_CP034549.1, read on the forward strand.
TCTAATAGAGGATTTTACAGATGCAGGTGGCGTCATGATATTCTATTATGAAAAAGTATGTAAAACTTATAGGGATTGTCTGGATTCTAGCCGGATTCAGCTTCTTTGTTTACATGTACTTCACATTTATGGCACAAGGTGTAAATGCAGATGTACACAGCGATACTAAAGTAGTTTCCGTTACCCGATCTTCTAACTTTGATCTTTTTGAACCTAACGAGAATTCTAAAGGAACCATTTTCTTTTTTCCTGGTGCGCTAGTTGATCCAGCAGCCTATGCTCCTATTTGCCGTGAGCTTTCTCTAAATAATTACAAGACATACCTAATTCACATGCCTTGGCGCATGGCTAGTCTGGGATACCAGTCAATACTTGAGGATAGTCTTATAGTAAAGGAAGAAAATAATATTTTAATTGGTCATTCTCAAGGCGCCAAAATGGCCGCCCAGTTTACCCAAGAACATCCAGAGCTGATAAATGGACTGGTTTTATTGGGAACCACACATCCACGAGATTACGCTCTAACGGCAAACGATGTTCAGGTGCTCAAGATTTATGGCGGCAATGATCAAGTAGCACCAGTAGATAAAGTATTGCTAAACAAAGTAAACCTTCCTGAGCACACGATTTATGAAGAAATTGATGGTGGAAATCATTCTCAATTTGGACACTACGGGCAACAAATTGGCGATGGCTCTGCCTCTATCTCTCGTGAAAAACAACAGGAGAAAACCATCAATCATATTCTTCAATTTCTGGAAAATCTTTGACCTTCAAGATTTAAAATAGAAACACGTTATAATGACATTTTGCTGTGGAAATGCTTTTAGAATATTCCGCTTTCGCGAAAGCGTAAACACGAATAACCAAATCACAATAGCTAAATTATCTACTAATAACAATCTACATCAATAATACAACGCACTGACCTGAAAGCTTTAGCAGCTTCAAAACTGCGTTTTACTTTATTAATAAAAGCTTTTACCGCTGCTGGATTTTGCTGCTTATTCATTTTTACTAGGACGTTGATCAGGTACAGATTTCTTACACGAGAAACTGGTGGGAATTCTGGACCCAGCACCTCAACGCCATGATCCAGCTGATTTAGTGCGCCCACAAACCACTCGCCTGCTTGCAGCGTGAGCTGGTAATTACGATGCTTCAACGTGATGCGTATCAATCGCTCGTATGGTGGATATTTAAACTGATACCTATCGTAAAGCTGTTCCTTGAACATAGTCGCATAGTCATACGTACTCACCTGTTGCATGATCCTATGTTCTGGATGGTATGTTTGTATAAGCACTTGACCGCGCTTTGACGTACGGCCGGCACGACCTGCTACTTGAGTTAATAATTGAAAGCAACGCTCGTGCGCTCTAAAGTCAGGAAAATTAAGCATGGTATCTGCATTGAGGACACCAACCAGCGACACTTGACGAAAGTCCAAACCCTTGGTCAACATTTGCGTTCCTACCAGACAATCGACTTCTTTATTTTCTACTTTTTCTATCAGTTTTTGGTAACTATGCTTACCTCTTGTAGTATCAAGATCCATCCTGGCAATCTTATAATCAGGAAATAGTTCTTTGAACTCTTCCTCAATCTGTTCAGTTCCAAAACCTTTGGTATCAATCTCTACGCTACTACAGGCTGCACATTCTTTGGGTAATAGAGTATGATATCCACAATAATGACAACGCAGCTCATTGCGGTGCTGATGCACAGTAAGACTTACATCACAATTAGGGCACTGTGGCGCATGACCACAGGTGTTGCATTCTAATACAGGAGCAAAACCGCGCCTATTTTGAAACAAAATCACCTGTTCTTGATTCTTAAACGCTGTTTCCATCTGTTCAATCAACGTGTCAGAAAAGTGATGCTGCATTCTTTTTTTACGATGCTTTTCTTTGATATCTACCAGCTGTATGGCTGGCATCAATACATTATTGAATCGTTTTTTAAGCTCAACGAGATCATATTTCCCAGTAGTTGCATTATGATAAGTTTCTAGCGCTGGCGTGGCACTACCCATGAGTACGTTTGCTTGTTTGATTTTGGCAAGAACTACAGCAGCGTCGCGAGCATGATATCGCGGTGCTGGGTCAAACTGTTTGAAACTGGTCTCATGCTCCTCATCAACAATGATTAGCTTGAGATTCTGGTAAGGCAATAACACCGCGCTGCGCGCTCCTATCACCACATAGGGTTCTTCATCATTAAGAACATGATTCCATACTTCTTGACGCTCATTGGTGGTATATCTCGAGTGATAGACCAGCACTTGATGCTTGAAAAAATATTGAAGCCTAGCAATCAATTGCGTGGTCAAGGCAATCTCTGGTAACAAATAAAGAACCTGCTCACCTCGATCTAATGCTTCCTTGATGAGATGCACATAAATCTCGGTCTTACCGCTGCTAGTGACGCCATGCAACAAACACACCTTGTCATTCTCAAAACTGGTTCTGATTTGTTCTAAAGCAGTTTGCTGATATTCATTGAGCTCATAAGTATCGCTACCTGCTTGCTCGTCCATAAGCATGCGACTTACCTCTTGCTCAGTCTCAATCAGGATGTTCTTTTCGATCAAGGTTTTAATAATTGCACGACTAGTACCAGCTCGTTTCTCAAGTTCTTTGCTTTTGACCAATTTATTGCTGGTTCCCATTATAAATAAGGTCATGATGACCTCGCGCTGTTTGGGCGCACGCGATAGTTCGTCTAGCAAGACTTTAAGCGTTTCCTCATCCTGATACTCTGCCGCTAGCTGGATGTACTTCTCAGTTTTTGCACTATAAGAGTTGGTCATTTCTTCTTGTAGAAGAATGGCGCCTTTGGCAAGCATGTTTTTTAGAATAGGTAATACTGTTTTGCGATCAAGTATCGCGATTACATCGTCAATCTTTAGTGCCTTGCGATGTTCTAGTGCTTCTAGCACAAGAAACTCTTGATCTGTGAGGTCGCTCTCATCAAAGCTGCCTTCTTCATCGCGCTGTATGATAGTCTCGCTTTCCAGCAATAAGGATCGCGGCATGGCCGCGCGCATTACTTGACCTACACTACACATGTAGTAGGATGCTATCCATTCCCAAAACTTGATTTGATCTTTATGAACCACTGGCTCATCATCAATGATAAACTCAATGTCCTTGATCTCATACGTGGCTTTCACATCATTGCGCACGGCGATAGCAATACCTGTATAAAGTCTCGATTTGCCAAATGGAACGGCAATCCGCATTCCTGGTTTGATAACCTCAGCCTCGGCAGCATTGATGCGATAAGAGAAGTATCGATCTAGCGGTAATGGTAGAACAACATCTAGAAAATAGGCCATAAAAAAATCGGTTATGTAAAAATAACCGATCTATAAATGTTGCCTATTATTAAAACTACAATTTTACTTTAAAGACGCTGCCATTGTTGCGTGCGATAAAAAAATGCTACATAACCACGTACATTAAGTGTGTTCTTATCCTCAAGCCAGATTTTACAGTCATATGATTTACCATTTTTGGGGTCGATCACAGTACCATCCTCATATTTATCGCCATCTTTCTCTAGCCCATACATGATGACCATTCCTTCAATAGGTTGATCCTTGCGTGATCCTGGGCAATAAACACATAAAGCAGGATCTGGCGCATCTGGGTCAAGAACCTTGAGAACTTTACCCTTGATCTGGTCACCGTCACGATAGATTTCTACATGAGACATTACATTACCAGTATTATCGTCGATGGTTTTCCAGGTTCCTGTGACGTCTTGAGAGTTAGCTTTCGCGAAAGCAAAACACAACAAAACCGCAACTACATATTTCATAATTCTAGGGTATTAAAAAGCCCATGAAGACATGGGCTTTGATATTATAAATAAAGATAATTACTTACCTAAAAGACCATCTTTAAGATCGTCATCTGCTGGCTTATCGCCCAACCATATACCGAATAGAGCTTTTTTGAAGTCCATTCCTTCAATCGTTCCTAAAAGTGCGCCGTTCTTATGCACCATTGTTCCTTTACCAGGCACATAGGATAACTGAAACTCGTTACCACTCACGATAGGCTTATTGAAGAAACCGATGAATTTATCAATCTTAGGTTGCAATGCCTTACGTTCTGCCTTTGAGGTACTAGCTTGAAAACCTTCTTCTACAGAGCTAATCATCTTATCTTGAGTTACTAATTTACTCACGATATCTAATGTAATAGCCATAAACTCGTCGGCATTTACAATTGCTTTACCATCAGAAGATTTTGTAGTAGTATAAAGACCACCTACATAAAGATCGATCCATAATTTCTCGCGCAGACCAGCACCGTTAAGCATGAGTTCCTTACCATCAACGGTAACAGATTTCTCAACAGTAACGTCTTCTACAACGATCTGTGCATCAGCAGTATAAATTCCCATAAATGCCACAGCAACAAGAAGTAATTTTTTCATTTTATAAATTTTAGTTGTTTAAATATACACTATACTTTCAAATTCCGTGCCTTTAATGATCTTATGGATGCATTAAGCTCGTATCCCAGCAATAATAGGTTTGCATTGAGCCATATATAGATCATTAAAATGATCAACGCGCCTATGGATCCATATATCTCATTGTAGGAAGCAAAATTATCTAGGTAAATACCGTATAAATAAGAAATGATAATGATCAAAACGGTTGTCATCACAGAACCTATTGAAAAGAAATGTGTATCACGTCCTTCCTTAGTTCCTGTATAGTATAGAGTCGCTACAAATAAATAGAGTAAAAGAATTGCCGTAGAAATCCTGATGATGATAAGCCAGATCTCAGTAGAGCTTTGAGTCATAAAATCTTGTGCCCGCAAGTCATTGATCCAGAATTCAAACGTACCCGTGATAATAACCATTACTAATAAAAACAACGATAATAATAAAGACACACCTACTGATATAATGTATTGCCTGATCATATTACGGTTAAAAGAGCTATGGTAACTGCGCTCAAAACCGTCAAAGACCGCATTGATACCGTTGCTCATAAAGAACAATGAGGTCACAAACGATATCGTCAATAGACCTGTGTTTTCTTGCAGCGCTATCTCTCTAAAAATATTATCAAAAGAACCTGCAGCCTGCGCTGGCAATAAATCATTGACAAAAGAGAGAAATTCTATCTGAAAATCATCAATAGGCACAAACGGTATCAAATTCAAAATAAAGATGATAAACGGAAAAATGGCCATGAAGAAACTGTAGCTTATAGCACTGGCACGCAGTGTAAAAGCACCTTGGACAATACCTACACTATAAGTTTCCCACAGATCATAGGCAGTCATACCTTCAAATCCTGGCAAACGTGCACGGCTACTTACGGCCACAAGCCAAGAAATTACAGGTATTCTATCCAGTATTTCCTTAAGTTTACTCATGCACTGCTTTAAGACTCAAATCCAAATTGTAAACACTATGTGTAAGTGCGCCGCTTGAGATGTAATCAACGCCGCATTCTGCATACTGGCGTACGGTATCGAGTGTGATGCCGCCACTACTTTCGGTTAGGCACTTATCGCCTATTAATTTGACAGCCGCTCGTGTATCCTCATAATTAAAGTTGTCGATAAGAATACGATAAACATGCTCGTGGGATTCCAGTATTTCCTTTATCTCTTCCATATCTCGCGCCTCTACAATAATTTTCAAGTCACGACCTAGCTCTTCAAGGTAAGCTACCGTCTTGCGTATTGCCTGCGTGATGCCACCAGCAAAATCAATGTGGTTGTCTTTAAGCATAATCACATCGTACAATCCTTGACGATGATTGACGCCACCACCTATATGTACTGCCCACTTTTCCAACAGCCTTATTCCTGGTGTGGTTTTTCTGGTGTCCAGAATCTTAGTTCCAGTACCTTCAAGTTTCTCAACAAAGGTTTTGGTTTTGGTAGCAATCGCACTCATACGTTGCATGCTGTTCAGTACAAATCTTTCTGCCAGCAATATGGATTGAGATGATCCAGATACATGAAATACCTCATCACCATGCGTTACTTGATCACCGTCGTTAAAACACGTGGCAATTTTTATGTTGGGGTCGACTTTGTGGAATACCGCTTTCGCGAAAGCTACACCAGCAACAACACCTGTGTCTTTGACTAGCAACCGTGCTTTGCCCATAGCACTTGCAGGGATGCATGCGAGACTGCTGTGATCGCCGTCACCTACATCTTCTCGTATGGCATTAGCGATGATACGATCTTGTTCCCTTTCAAATTGGGAGCCACTATATTTCATAAATGGAATGGTTATTACCTCAAAAGTAATTAGGAATAAGGCAATCACCACATATTTAAAGAATTTACCTTTGCGTTTATGAAAATCACCTTGCTTGCCGTAGGAAAAACTGATGACCAGCGCATTGCAGACCTAACTGATGTGTACGTGCGGCGCTTAGGTCATTATATAGACTTTGAGTTACTCATAATTCCAGACCTCAAACGCACAAAAAACCTGAGCGAAGACCAGCAAAAGTCAAAAGAAGGTGAGATTATTATTAAACAGTTGGAAAAAAGTGACTTTGTCACTTTGCTAGATGAAAAAGGAAAACAGATGTCCAGCATGCAATTTGCTCAATTGATCAATAAACGAAGCGTAGCAGGATTGAAACGACTGGTATTTGTAATTGGTGGCCCGTACGGATTTTCAAGCGATGTCTACGATCGAGCCAACTCAAAATTGAGTCTAAGCAGCATGACTTTTTCACATCAAATGGTGCGCTTATTTGCTGTCGAGCAACTTTATAGAGCGTTCACTATCCTCAAGAATGAACCTTATCATCACGAGTAGATTCTGACTGGTAAAAAATCGCAAACTATCGTACTTTTATAGGAACCAGCAACCCATCAATTTGCTGTTGTCTACTATTCATGAAAGATCCACGATTTCCCGAACTTACTGCACGCCAAATAAAGATTTTAAAAGAATACGGCGAGGTAAAATCCTTTGATAAACCAGAACGCATCTTCTCGCTGGGTGAACAGCGTTATAAATTCTTTGTCGTTCTTGATGGCGTCGTCAATATTGAAGATCCAACTAACGACAACAAGATTATTGTAGAACATGGCAAAAATGAGTTTACCGGTGACGCTGGAATGCTATCCAATCGTGGTGCACAATTTCATGCGGTAGCACAGCCTGGAACCAGCGTACTATCCATAAATCCAGATCGTATTCATGAGATTATTTCAAAGCACAGCGATATAAGTGACACGTTGCTTAATGCTTTTTTACAGAGACAGGAAACGGTACTCAATGAATTTACGGGCGGCTTGAAGCTTATAGGTTCTGGTAAATCCAATACGACCTATGAAATAAGAGACTTTCTTGAAAAAAATCACATCTGGCATAACTTCTTGAACGTGGATAGTTCTAAGGAAGCAGTCGAGCTATTGGATCAATTCAGCATTTGTCCAGATGACTTGCCTATCTTGATCAATGCAGATGGTAAGGTTTGCGCACAGCCCAATCTTGATGAGTTGGCTAGATACACTGGTGTATTGATGGATTTTGAAGATCGCGTCTTTGATGTGTTAGTAATAGGCGCTGGCCCATCTGGACTGGCTGCGAGCGTTTATGCAGCATCAGAAGGTTTGAGCACCGTTACCATTGATAGTAGTGCGCCAGGTGGACAGGCTGGTAAAAGTTCTAAAATTGAAAACTATTTAGGGTTTCCTACAGGTATCTCAGGAAGCGATCTTGCTAATCGTGCCTACATTCAAGCGCAAAAGTTTGGGTGTAACATATCGATCCCACATAAGGCGGAAAGTATTGAGCATACAGGCGACCATTTTATTTTGTGCGCATCTAACGGTAAGGAAATTAAAACAAGAGCTTTGGTGGCCGCGACAGGTGCCAATTACCGCAGATTGCCTGTTGATAATCTAGAGAAGTATGAAGGTAGCGGCGTTTACTATAGTGCAACAGGAATGGATGCCAGTGGTTGTGAAAATGAACTCGTAGGAATCGTTGGTGGCGGAAACAGCGCTGGACAAGCTGCTATGTTTCTGGCAAAATTTGCCAAGCACGTTCATGTGATTTTACGAGGTGATGATCTAGGTGCTAAGATGAGTGATTATCTGGTTCAACGCATTATGGCGTCTGAAAGAATCACATTGCACAAGAATACAGAGGTTACTGAACTGCATGGAGATCATTCTCTAGAAAAATGTACACTGATCACACCTGGTGGTGATGAGCAAATGGAAATTACAAACCTATTCACCTTCATAGGAGCAAAACCTTGTACAGAATGGCTGGGTGATTTGGTTGTGACAGATCCTAAAGGTTTCATTTGCACTGGACCCGATATCAGAAATACTGAGAAAAGTACCTGTAGTATTTATAAACAACGTGATCCACAATCCTTAGAAACTAGTATTCCAGGCTTTTTTGCCGTTGGTGATGTACGCAACGGTTCTGTCAAGCGTGTGGCGAGTGCCGTAGGTGAAGGTTCTATGGTAATAAGCCAGGTGCACCGATTTTTAGGAGAATTGCGTACTAATGAAAATGTAGATATGGAAGTTGCTTCCAACTCTTAAAATTCGTGCAATCCTACTACCTTTGCACAAAATTCTTTTTTCATGCTCATATTAGGAATTGCTGGTGGTACTGGTAGTGGTAAAACAACCGTGGTCAATCAGGTAGCACACGAGTATCCAGACAGCGATGTTACAGTTATATCGCAAGATTCCTATTATAAAGATACCAGTCATTTGACTTATGAGGAACGTGTCAACATTAACTTTGACCATCCTAATTCAATAGATTTTGATCTACTTGAACAACACTTGCATGAACTGCGCAAAGGAAATACAATTGAACAGCCAGTTTATTCTTTTGTGGATCATAATCGCACTCAAGAAACAGTCACCACGGCACCCAGTAAAGTTATTATTGTTGAAGGAATTTTGATATTGACGCAGCCAGCGATACGTACATTGTTCGATATCAAGGTTTATATAGACTGCGATAGTGATGAGCGATTGATCAGAAGATTAAAACGTGATATCGCAGATCGTGGTCGTGATCTTGATGAGGTTCTTGATCGTTATCAAAACACGCTCAAACCTATGCACCAGCAATTTATTGAGCCTACTAAGGCTTATGCAGATGTCATCATACCTACCAATAAAATCAACCGCGTAGGTGTTAAAATCTTACGCTCTATTCTGGACAACCGCCTAGGCTAATTTCTTACCTTAGACCTCATGAAATGGAAGGATCTGAAGCAACAATGGTACTGGAAGTATGCAACTAATAAGTACATACTTATAACTATTGTCTTTGTAATCTGGATGTTGTTCCTTGATGGCAACGCATGGCTCACATCACATCGAGCGATGGACAAGAAGATTCAAGAAAAAGAACAAACTGCAGACTTTTACATGCGTGGTATTGCGCGAGATCAAGAGCGCATCAAGCAACTCAAAGACAGCAACGGTATAGAAAAGTTTGCACGAGAGCGCTATTTAATGAAGCGAGACAATGAGGAAATCTACATCATTGAGTATGCAGATTCCATAAAAAATGAAGACGATGAGCGATAAACTATTTACAGAGTTTGATCCAGTAAGCGAGGCGCAATGGAAACAGAAAATACAGTACGATCTCAAGGGCGCGGACTATAATGAGACGCTCATAACCAAAACTCCATCGGGCATTCATATCAAGCCATTATATCTTCCAGATAGCCAGGTAGAAATGAATTTACCATCACGAGCCACGCATGATGGCGGCTGGTACATTTCGCAAAAAATCTATTGTGGCAATGCCGCCGCAGCTAATAAAAAAGCGCTGGATATACTCAATCGAGGTGCCGAAGGTTTGATCCTAGACATACCAAAGGCTGATGTTGATCTGGAACAACTCTTTGACAACCTGCCAGCAGTTGGTATTCAAGTACATCCACGGTTCATGGATTTGGATTTTTTGGACAGACTCCACAAAATTGCCCCTAATGCTTATGTGCATTTTGATATTCTACACGAGTTGGGTCATCGCGGCAATTGGTTCAAAAATCAAAAAGTTGATTTTGAAAAGCACTCAAAATTTCTAAAAAACTACAAGGGCTATTTCTCAAATATAACGATCACCACCAGTCATTATCAGCAGGCTGGAGCTACTGTAGTTCAGGAGTTGGCTTACTACGCTGCGCATTTGCATGAATATTTGAATGCTTATTGCCATGATGCTAGCTTGCAGGATGATGGTATTTATTCCGCTTTCGCGAAAGCTGACAAACGAATAAACATCGATACAACCATTGGGCCTGATTACTTCATGCAAATTGCTAAATACAGGGCTTACCGAGTCATCACCAAGTCCGTTGGAAAGCTATATGATTTGAATCTTGAAGCATACATCACGGCAACGCCTAGTTTGCGCAACAAATCACTATTGGATTACAACGTTAACCTGCTGCGCACAACAACCGAATGCATGAGTGCGGTCTTGGGTGGCGCAGATACGGTACACAACCTAGCTTATGATGCTTTCTTTCATAAGGAAAACGAATTTGGCGACAGGATCGCTCGCAATCAGTTGCTCATTCTCAAGGAAGAGGCTTACCTGAACAAAGTAGCTAACGTCGCAGATGGCACTTACTATATCAACGCACTCACTAAAGAACTGACGGAAAAGGCCATGCAAATTTTCAAAGAAATTGAAAAAGCAGGTGGTTTGGTTCAGTCGCTATTTGAAGGTACTATCCAGCGCAAGACCAAGGAAAGTGACACGTCGGAGCGTGAAAAAGTGCAAAACGGCAACCAGATCATGGTAGGTGTCAACAAATTTCCAAACACAGCGCAACCGCTGCAAAGCGAATACGAAATCCTGCCGTTTCAAAAAATTGAACATCGCAAAACCTTAGTGACGCCTATCTCATTCAAACGACTTGCCGAAGAAATAGAAAAATCAGAAATGCCGAAAAAATGATTTTAAATGTAAATATCTCAACTAACCGTTTTGCCTCAATAATTTCTAGTGTACTAGTAATCATGTTGGCAACGACTTCCTGCAAAACCGCGATGGAAACCAAGAGTCTTAAAGGAACTTGGGAGATAGTAAGCGTTATAGATGTGGATAAACAAGATGGTGTCAAAAACGTACCTAGACGAGGCGATTTTGGAAAGATCAAGATCTATTTCCATACTGGTGATACGTACAGTTTTAAAGATAAAAATGTGCTTTGGGTAGAAAGAGCTACATCTAACTGGCCGCGACCTAATTTTTGGGATATCAATGAAGATCAAGAATTGCAACTATTCTTGAGAGATCCTAACGAAATTGAGGATTTAGGTGAACTTGTCAAGTTTCAGATTGTAGATTGGGATGATGAAAAGTTTATCATTCAATCCATAAGCGATACCAGAGTTGAAAATGCTCAGGCTACACTCAAAAGAGTGAATGATAATTAAGCGGTCAAGTGGTTAAATCAATAAAGAAATATAGAATATCAGGAATGAAAGCTGTTAACAGATTTGCCTGTATATCTTGTTTCTACATATGTCTTTTATTTCTTGCTACTTCATGCCATGACAATGAATTAGAGCAGCAATTGATAGGGTCGTGGGAAGTGGTAAGCAGTGAAATAATGGAAAAACCGCTACCAGAAACAGCACCTGATGAAAATCGAGGCAACCCCAATTCCTACTTTACCATAGGCGACGGCTGGAGATTTACTGATGAAAATGATATTTATCTTTCTGGTGCGATTACAAGTCAATTATCGCCACCTCGATATTTTGAGATCGTGGGCGATCGGCTCCATCTATTTCTGCGCAGGAAAAATGAAAAGTACAGTAGTCAATATCCGCCCATGGCGACTTTTAAAACTACCATGGACAGCGACTCAACTTTGCTTGTGCAATCTTTACGCAGTGCACAGCATGAAAATGTGCAGGTGACCCTTAAGAAACAATAATTATGAGTAGAAAAGATATTTCAAACCTAGAAATCATATTTGATGACGCAACTAGCGTTTCTAAACAGGTCAATGAATCTACTTATGAGACTTCAGAAGGTATTCATCTTAAAAATCATTATTCAAAAGATGATATAGCAGATCTAGAACACCTAGAATTTGCCGCTGGAATAGCACCTAATTTACGTGGTCCCTACTCTACCATGTACGTGCGCAGACCTTGGACCATAAGGCAATACGCTGGCTTCTCTAGTGCGACAGAATCCAATGCATTTTACCGTAGAAATCTTGCTGCAGGACAAAAAGGTCTTTCTGTAGCATTTGATCTAGCCACACATCGCGGTTATGACAGCGATCATGAGCGTGTGATAGGTGACGTAGGTAAAGCTGGTGTTGCCATTGATAGTGTCGAGGATATGAAAATCCTTTTTGATCAGATACCATTGGATAAAATGTCTGTGTCCATGACCATGAACGGTGCCGTGTTGCCTATTATGGCTTTTTACATCGTGGCTGCTATGGAGCAAGAAGTTGACGTCGATAAATTAAGCGGTACGATACAGAATGATATCCTAAAGGAATTCATGGTGCGCAACACCTATATCTATCCGCCTACACCTAGTATGCAGATCATCTCCGACATTTTTGAGTACACCAGTAAGAACATGCCTAAGTTCAATTCCATCTCTATTTCTGGTTATCACATGTATGAAGCTGGTGCGACGAGTGATATTGAACTAGCCTACACACTGGCAGATGGATTAGAATATGTGCGCAAGGGTCTAGCCGCAGGAATGGACATCGACACCTTTGCACCACGCTTGTCATTCTTTTGGGCTATAGGCATGAATCACTTTATGGAAATTGCCAAGATGCGCGCAGCACGCATGCTGTGGGCAAAAATGATCAAGCAATTCAATCCTAAAAATCCCAAATCGCTGGCATTACGCACGCATTGCCAGACATCAGGCTGGTCTCTGGCAGAACAAGATCCGTTCAACAACGTTGCGCGAACAACTATCGAGGCTGCCGCTGCCGCATTTGGTGGTACGCAGAGTTTGCATACCAATGCCCTTGACGAGGCCATTGCCTTGCCTACAGATTTCAGCGCGCGTATCGCTAGGAACACGCAGATATATCTGCAGGAAGAGACTGGAATTACTAACACGGTCGATCCTTGGGCTGGCTCCTATTATGTTGAATCGCTTACCGATCAAATCGCTCACAAATCCTGGGAACTTATACAAGAAGTTGAGAAATTAGGCGGAATGACCAAGGCCATTGAGGCTGGCATTCCTAAAATGCGTATAGAAGAAGCAGCCGCCAAAAAACAGGCACGTATTGATTCAAATCAGGACGTGATTGTTGGCGTCAACAAATATCCTAGTCCAGACGAGGATCACATAGACACCCTTGAGGTGGACAACGCTGCCGTGCGCGCAGATCAAATCAACCGCCTAGAAAAGATCAAGGCAGAACGTGACAACGATAAAGTCAATGCAGCACTGGACGCTTTAACGGCACGCGCAAAGACTGGCGATGGCAATTTGCTGGAACTAGCCGTTACCGCTGCAAAGGAACGCGCCACTTTAGGTGAAATTTCAGATGCTTTGGAAAAGGAATTCGGTCGCTATCGTGCACAGATCAAGAGTGTTCAAGGTGTTTATAAAAAAGAGATTATGGATGATTCCGCTTTCGCGAAAGCGCAACAATTAGCAGACGAGTTTGCAAAAAAAGAAGGTCGTCGTCCACGCATCATGATCGCAAAAATGGGTCAAGACGGTCACGACCGTGGTGCCAAAGTAGTCGCAACAGGCTATGCAGACGTAGGATTTGACGTGGACATAGGACCACTATTCCAAACACCAGCCGAAGCAGCCAAACAAGCCGTGGAAAATGATGTGCATGTTCTAGGTGTTTCCTCACTTGCGGCAGGTCACAAAACACTTGTACCACAAGTCATGGCAGAGCTCAAGAAGTATGGCCGCGACGACATCATGATTATAGTTGGCGGCGTGATACCGCGAAAAGACTATGAATTCCTATTTGAATGCGGCGTGGCAGCAGTCTTTGGCCCTGGTACTAAGATCAGTGATGCGGCAATTGATATATTGACGTTGCTGGAAGCCTAGAATTATGTTGCTGTAACATATCAGCTTTTTTCCAGTCATCTAACAGAACCCAAACCACAAAAGATGTATCGCTCGATCATAGTTTTTCTCTCATTATTTATCAGTATAACTTCAGGCGCACAGCAATTAGAGTTAGCGCCTTATGAGTTTACGTCAAGATCAGGTGACACCATAAATGCACAGTTAGGATCATTTAAAGTTCCATTAGATAGAGCTAGCGCTACTTCTACGGATTCAATCGACATAAGATTTGTCAGGTTTAAGAGCACGAATCCTAATCCACAGGCACCCATTGTATATCTAGCTGGTGGACCTGGCGGTGCTGGAACAGGCGCGGCATCGGGTAATCGCTTTGAGCTTTTCATGAAATTGCGTGAGGTTGCAGATGTCATTGCCTATGATCAACGTGGTACTGGATTATCTTATCAGCCACCTGTTTGCCCTTATGACATAGCGTTTGAAACTGATCGTGCGATTGATCGCAAAGAATATGCCGATAGAACCACAGCAGGATTGAAAAAATGCATTGAGTTTTGGGAAGAAGAAAATGTCAATCCTATGGCATATAACACGAGCGAAAACGCTCAGGACATAGATGACCTTAGAAAAATACTAGGCGCTGATAAATTATCACTTTGGGGAATAAGCTATGGATCACATCTCGCCTTTGAATACATAAGACTGTTTAATGATCAGGTCGATAAGGTTGTGCTTGCAAGTCTAGAAGGCCCCAATCAAACACTGAAATTACCAGTAAATCAAGATCAATTTCTTCAAAATATTATCGACCGCGCTGCAGACAATTATGGCACTGATCGAAAGTATCCTGATTTACAAATGAAAATCAATTCGGTTCATGAGCGATTAAAGGATAGTCCAGTTACGGTTTCTTACAAGGATCGAAGAAATGAAGATCAAACCGTTACGTTTTCAAATTTTGAGCTGCAAACCATAATCAGTACGTTCTATTTGAAAAATCCAGGTGATTCTAAGGTGATACCGCAACTTTATTCACAGATGTATGAGGGCGATTTTACTGGTGTCGCATCATGGATAACTATTTTTAAAAGGTATTTATTCTCGCGTATGGACGTCATGTCAACGATGATGGATTTACGTGGTGGCGCCACTTTGGAAAGGCTTGAAAAAATTGAAAAACAGATCCCAACAACCATTCTTGGTGGCAATGTAAATTTTGTGCTCTACGAGTGGCAACGTGATCTAGGAATTGAACCACTGCCTAATGCGTTTAGAACACTACCCAATAATAACGTGAATGCACTTTTACTGTCCGGCACGATGGATGGCCGCACGTATGTAAATAGCGCCAAAGAAATAGCTGCAAGTTTCAATAAGGGAACGCACGTCATCCTTGAAAATGCTGGTCACGATTTGTTTATGCAGGATCCACTAGTATCTGATTTGGTGATAGACTTCTTTAAAGGTATTAAACCTGTTAGCACGTATTTCACTTTACCTGTGGTGGCTTTTGAGTAAGTTTTATTAATTTTTGTTTCTTCTCTCTCGTCTTTCCTGGCGTTCTTTATTACGCTTATAAAAATAGATTCTGCGCCTTTCTTTGACGGTTAGGTCGTTGGAGTCTTGCTTTAATAATTCCTGCATTTCAGCTACCTCTGATTTTGAAATGCTTTTCTCATTGCGCATGCTGGGATTGTATCTTACACCTAAAGCAAAACTGAGATAATTACCATTATCAAAATCATCACCTAGTGCATCGGCTGTACTAATATTGTAAGAAACAAGCTCATAACTAGGGCTTACAAATACAGAAATATCCTTATTGAATGAGTAATCAATACTTGATGTAAATCTCAAGACATTACCACTGTCTCTAAAGCGTCCAGATCCCTGATCAAAGTTTTGTCTATTTTTATTCTGGCTATATCCGTAACCTATGTCTGCGGTTGCATTCCACGTCTCATTTATCCTAAAATCGTACCCTACAAATAGGTAGGCGTTGAATTTTGTGCTGCGATCAAACTCACCAATAACATTCGTGTCTTGCACATCAAAATAGTCCAAGCTTAATGCACCACCTACATAAATATCATCATATACCTTAAATGCCAATCGCGAACCAAAACCATAGCCAAATTCAAGTCCATTGCCTATAAAATTGTCACCTGAAGGAACCGTACGCTGCATGTGTAAATCAAACATAAAGGCGCGTTCTAGGACTTCATCCTTATCGTTAGCTATAATGGACTGCCCTTGACAAAAAGAATAGCCAGTAACAAGCATCAAAAAAACCAAACTTTTAATAATTGATCTCATAGCGCTCTTCTGGATTATTTACGGGAAATTCTTGAGTGATATCGTTGCCTTCGGTATCCGTGTAGTCAATACTAATAATTGATGGAAAGAAAGCTAGTAGCTGTGTGCTCTCATCTGAGTTTTCAGCGTTGATGGTAACTCGTGACTCATCGCTAAATTCACAAAATTCATCTATGACAAATTCATCGTTGATATAAAATTCATTGCAAAAAGTGGCAAAGTAATTTAGTCTAACTTCGATAGGATCTGTTGTACCGCTCACATTCTCAAAGTCAATGATAATTTGTGAAACTTTTCTTATGACAATTTCCTCAATCTCGAGAGTTAAATCCTCATCAAAGCTTGTTTCATCAACCTCGATAACACGTACTTCCTCATTGGACATTTCAATAGTGACGTAGTACCTGAAGTTTGTATCGTATAGCGTTAGAAAAGAGACCTCGCCGTTTGCATCGGTCATTCCTTGACCCAAGAGAAAATCTTCATCAGCTGGCGAGAATTTGGAAATGTTCTGGTTTGAAAAACGAAAATCATTAGTTCTAAAGGTAGTTAGCTTGACTTTTAGATTGTCCATCGGCGCACCGCTGGCATTGACAACTCTTGTTTTAAAAAATCCACGTTTGTCGTTGTCAAGCCGTGCCTCGCAAGAAACGAGCAGACTTACCAGAATTAATAATATCAATTTTTTCATAGGTTGGATTTGAGGTAAGATGCATAAAGACCTTATAGGATGCGTGTGCAATTGTTAATTGCTTGATAAATGAGTGCTAACGTTACATTAGAATTGAACGTTCTACCATCAAACCATTCTATCTTTCAGCATGATACGATTCACACTCAGCATTTTATTTATCGCTCTTATGTCTTGCAATACCAACACTGCTACCCTATTTGATTTTGAAAAGGGAGCCGATATCTCAAATTGGCAAATCGAGGACGACAGAGTCATGGGTGGCATTTCTCAAGGAAATTTCGAATTAAACGATGACGGTCATGGTCATTTTCATGGTATTGTCACAGTAGAAAGTAACGGTGGATTTAGTTCTGTACAGAACAATTCATATGACGTAAATGTTGATCCAAGCAATCATATTAAATTGAGAGTCAAAGGTGATGGACACACTTACCAGCTTAGAGTTAAGGATCAGCAAAGCACTCGTCACAGTTATGTAGCCGACTTTGAGACAAGTGGCAACTGGCAAACGGTTGAAATACTACTATCTAGTATGAAACCTACCTATCGAGGAAGATCTGTTGACCAACCTAATTTTGATAAAAACTATTTGAGCCAAGTAAGAATTATGATAGGCACCAAAAAGAAACAAGAGCCTTTTGATCTCTTGATTGACAAGATTGAGTTGGTTACTGAGTAGAATTAGCTATTCTTTTGGCTCTATAGCTTTCATCATATCCAGCGCAAGAAAACTAGTATCCTTGTTGTAATACCAATGGCGATATGCTGGAATTTTGATATCGTCAATTATTTCTTCCCTAGAAAGTAATATATACTCACCCGACTGTGGATCAATCGCACCATCTTCTTTTGTCTTAAAAAATTGATAGGCCTTGAGCTTGTAGCTTTCTGGATCAAAATAGAAAAACCAGACATCGCTACCGACTTCTGGGTCATAAGTGACTTTGATCTTCAAGTAATCCGAACCCCATTGGGTCACCTCTTCTACTTCTTCGTGAACCATCGTGCCTTGATCCTTGAGTTTCATAGGCAGTCCATATAGATAAGTGTAATAGTCGCGCATGAAATAACCACGATCGATCCTGTCTTGATCTGGACTTGAAACCAGCTCGCCGTTGTTTCTGTAAATTACTTTCTCTGGCGTGACCAGGTATTGCTGCGATACTGTATCCACCATACTGGTGAGTATGAAACGCTCTTTAGGCAAATTAATATCTACGTGGCTCAGCCTTTCTGGTCGATCTGGCATGCGCATGAGGACTTCAAACTCACCTTGAAACGTGGGCCAGCTGTTGCTAGGATCGTGATACTGTATGGATTTGCCGATGATTTCTTGTGCAGTGAGCTGTTGGGATTCCGCCACTTCGACTTGGCTCAGTGCAGGTTTCGCGAAAGCAAAAACCAAAACAACCATCATTACATATTTCATAATACGGGAATTAAAAAATGCCATCAGAAACCTGATAGCATTGTAAAAATAAGTGGTTTGTAATTAATCCTTGTGCATGAAAGCCTGCTTGGCTCTCAAGGTTGCCTCATCCTCTACCACATCTTCATCTGGTACGCAACAGTCCACGGGACATACGGCGGCACATTGTGGCTCTTCATGGAAGCCTACACACTCTGTACACTTGTCTGGCACGATGTAGTAGAACTCGTCACTTACAGGTTCCTGCGTCTCATTGGCATCGACTTCTTTGCCTGATGGCAGGACCACATTGCCGTCAAGATCAGTACCGTCTGCATAGCGCCAATCGTCAGCTGCCTCATAAATAGCCGTGTTGGGACATTCAGGCTCGCAAGCGCCGCAGTTGATACATTCGTCTGTGATGATGATCGCCATAGCTGTTTTCTTTACTTTTGTGCAAAAATAACTACCATTGTCTGTAGCGCCAATTAATACCTCGTTAAATGATCGTATTCAAGCCTTTGCTCACGCTGGCACAGTGCTTTCCGATTACCTAAAGTCAGATGATCATCAAGATCAGAGTCATGCACAACTTATTGAGGATGCACTGATTAGCGCACAGCAAAACAACTCGTGGTTTACTCGTGACAATCTGGTATTTGCCTTGCACGAATGGAGTGAAGCATTGACAGTAGAAAATCTAGAGTCCTGGCTTGCGCCCTATCACATAAGCAATATCAAGCCAGTAACTGTTGGTGTAATTGCCGCAGGAAATATACCGTTGGTTGGTTTACACGATGTACTCTCCATCATTCTGGTGGGTCATCACGCGTTAATAAAGACCAGTTCTAACGATCAGGTATTACTGCCCATGGTTCTAGAATTAGCAGCAAGCCACAAACCAGAACTCAAGAATTC
The DNA here is from genome assembly GCF_003966335.1 of Nonlabens ponticola. Lineage (NCBI taxonomy): Bacteria > Pseudomonadati > Bacteroidota > Flavobacteriia > Flavobacteriales > Flavobacteriaceae > Nonlabens > Nonlabens ponticola. Next base: position 2,106,677 of record NZ_CP034549.1, read on the forward strand.
TTACACCATCACCGATGGTAGACTAGAGAATTATGATGCGGTCATTGCGACAGGTAGCGATAATACGGCTCGATATTTTGAGCATTACTTTGGCCAAAAGCCTAATATCATACGCAAAAACCGAAATTCCATTGCCGTACTGGATGGAACGGAATCTCACGAGCAGCTGGTCGCCTTAAGTGATGATGTGTTTTTGTTTTTTGGATTGGGTTGTCGCAGCGTGAGCCATCTTAAGGTGCCTGTTGATTATAATTTTGATGCATTTTTCAAGGCTATGTATGAGAAAAGAGAAATTATCAGTTACTTCAAGTATGCCAATAACTATGATTACAACAAGGCAGTTTATTTGATGAGCGAGTTCAAATTGCTGGACAATGAATTCTTAATCCTTAAAGAAGAAGCAGATTCCTATGCCTCGCCTATTGCATCATTAGGTTACAGTCATTATCAGGATCTTGACGATATCAAATCTGAGATTGCCACAAATGCAGAAAAACTACAATGCGTGGCCTGCACATCCAGCATGCAGGAACAATTAGCACCAGCAATTGCAAACTTGCAAACGCCACAATTGGTTGACTTAGGTAATACCCAGAAACCTAGACTACAAGATTATGCAGATGGCGTTGACACCGTGCAGTTTCTGTTGACATTATCTTAAAAACTTAGTGTTTTGGTAACACAAATAGCACAGCAATTTTTGATCTTTGAATAAATCTAAAAATCTGTTTGATGCTCAAGCACAACTTTAGCGCAGGACCCTGCGTACTACCTCAAGAAGTATTTAAAAAAGCTGCTGATGCAGTTTTAAACTTCAACGATCTCAGCATACTAGAAATTTCTCACCGCAGCAAGGATTTTGTCGAGGTGATGGAAAAGGCTAGATCACTTGCATTAGAGCATTTAGGATTGACTGGCAAGGGCTACACCGCACTGTATTTAGGTGGTGGTGCGAGCATGCAATTTCTCATGGTAGCCTATAACCTACTTGAGAATAAAGCTGCTTATTTGGATACAGGAACCTGGTCTGCCAAGGCGATCAAAGAAGCCAAAATGTTTGGCGATGTGAATGTTGTGGCTTCTTCCAAGGAGTCTAACTACAACTATATTCCTAAAGACTACACCGTACCAACTGATGTGGATTACTTCCACTTTCAAACCAACAACACCATTTTTGGAACTCAGTTGCATGAAACACCAGATGTTAAGGTGCCGCTGGTATGTGATATGAGTAGTGATATCATGTCCAGACAACGCAACTTTGACGCTTATGACTTAATTTATGCTGGCGCACAGAAAAACATGGGTCCTGCTGGAGCCACATTGATAGTGGTCAAGGATGAAATCTTAGGCAAAGTAAGCCGTCAAATTCCGTCCATGCTGGACTATAAGGTTCATGCGAGTAAAGATTCCATGTTTAATACGCCACCTGTTTTCCCAATCTATGTGACTATGCTCACGCTAGAATGGCTCAAGGCAAACGGTGGTATCGACTGGGTTGAGACCTTGAATAAAGAAAAAGCAGCCAAAATCTATAATGAGATCGATAATAATCCGCTATTTAAGGGGTTTGTAACAAATCCAGAAGATCGTTCCATCATGAACGTTACGTTCTCGCTACACGATGAGAGCCTAAAGGACCGATTTGATACGTTGTGGAAAGAAGCTGGCATCAACGGCTTGAATGGTCACAGATCTGTAGGTGGTTACCGTGCTAGTATTTATAATGCTCTTACCATAGACAGCATCGATGCATTGGTGGCAACCATGAAAGAACTGGAGCGCACTGCATAGTGATGATAGTTACGCTTTCGCGAAAGCGTAATTATCAAAATCTCACTACAAGAAACAACAAACAAACAAACCAATTCAAAATTTCTAACAAGTTGATGATGAGCGACTGGAAAAACATGTGGGACGAGCGATATGCAAAGGATGAATATGCTTATGGCTTGCTGCCCAATGTGTTTTTTGCCCAGCAATTAGATCAGCTGGCCAACGGTAAATTATTACTGCCAGCAGAAGGTGAAGGCCGCAATGCTGTGCACGCAGCACGCAGCGGTTGGGAAGTTCACGCGTTTGACATAAGTGAGCAAGCCCAAGAAAAGGCGCAGAAACTTGCCGAGAATAATGATGTAGAGTTGCATTATCAAGTAGGTGATCTACCTGATCTAGATTATGAAGAAGAATCCTTTGATGCCATAGCATTGGTTTTTGGGCATTTCCCAGCAGATATTCGGCAGGATTATCATAAGCGACTCATCAAACTGCTCAAAAAAGGTGGTGTTTTGATTCTGGAAGGATTTGACGAGCAGCACCTAGCATACAGAGAAAAAAATCCAAAAGTAGGCGGTCCTAAAACTGAGGACTTGCTCTTTACTAAGGATGAGATTACAGAAACTTTCCAGGATTTTGAAATCAAAAGACTGGAACAAGCTGAAGTAGAACTAAAAGAAGGAAACTACCATGATGGCACTGGTCATGTGATACGTTTCGTTGGAATAAAAAATTAGAACATGAGTAAAAAAGTATTAGCAAATGACGGCGTATCACAAAGTGGCGTTGAAAAACTAGAGGAAGCTGGATATGAGGTGATCACGACAAACGTGGCTCAAGATCAGCTAAAGGATTATATCAATAAGCATGAAATTGATGTATTGCTGGTGCGATCTGCGACCACCGTGCGTCAAGAATTAATTGACGCCTGCCCTAGCCTAAAGATTATAGGTCGTGGTGGCGTTGGTATGGATAATATTGATGTGGCTTATGCTCGTGAGAAAGGTCTTAAGGTCATCAACACGCCAGCAGCCAGCAGCGCTAGTGTGGCCGAGCTGGTTTTTGCACACCTTTATGGTGGTGTACGATTCTTGTATGATGCCAATCGCAGCATGCCGCTAGAAGGCGATAGCAATTTCAAAGGTTTGAAGAAAGCCTATGCTAAAGGCGTTGAGCTGCGCGGTAAAACTATAGGTATCATAGGAATAGGCCGTATAGGTCAAGAAGTGGCTAAAATTGCCGCTGGAGTAGGAATGAACATAATCGCTCACGACAGCTATGCAGATGGCGCACCTACAGTTTCGTGGAAACTTTTTGATGGTCAGGAAATAAGCGTTCAAATACCACTAGTTGGTAAAGATGAGCTACTCAAACAAGCTGACTTTATCACGTTGCATGTTCCTGCGCAAGATGATTATGTGTTAGGTGCTGACGAATTCAAAGCCATGAAAAAAGGTGCCGCTGTAGTCAATGCTGCACGTGGTGGTGTTCTTGATGAGGTTGCACTTGTTGCAGCGTTAGAAAATGAGCACTTGAGCTTTGCTGCGCTGGATGTTTTTGAAAAAGAACCACAACCAGAAATCACCTTGATGATGAATAGCAAGTTGTCGCTCACGCCGCACATTGGCGCAGCTACCAACGAGGCACAAGATCGCATAGGCGTCGAGCTGGCAGATCAAATCATTGCAGAATTAGGATAATTATTATTCTACATTGAATCTAAAGCCTGCACAATGTGCAGGTTTTCTTACATCATAAGGCTATTTAAGCTAGGAAAATTTATATAACTTAGGAATCAATAATCAACTAAAGATTCCGTCATGATCAAACGTACTTCAATAGGAAACGAGAATATTTTATCTGTAAAGGTTATTGAAGATCTTAATAACGATGACATGGACTGGTTGACTACCTTGATTGATAAAAAAGCAAATGATGATAAGGTGCAAAATATATTACTCTATATCGAGTTTGAGGATTTTGCCGATATGTCTATTGAAAACATGATTAAATATTTCAAACTTTTTATAAGTAAGGGACATAATTTAATGCAACGAGTTAGCCGCGCCGCCGCTATTACAGATGATACCATGTTAGCAAATAAATTGGCATTAGAATTTAGTTTATTACCTAGTACCAAATTCAAAAGCTATAAGCCAGAACACAAAGAAAATGCCTTGCAATGGCTCCGCGGTGATGAGCTTGTAGAACCAGTATAGGTTTGAGTATTATGCTGCGACACACTGGATTACTTATCACTTTATTCACGATACTATGTGTCCAACAAACCTGTCAAGGACAATCCAGAAAGCTTAAGAATGTTAGAGAACAGTTTTTAAAAGAAGCCGAAGTTCAAAAAGTCCCATCGATAGACGCGATAATCTGGTCACCAAAAGACTCGCTTGCCATTGATTACCATAATCCTGATGTACTTAATATTCATGAATATGGTTTAGGAAGCACCACCAAGATGCTAAGCGCTATCGTAGTCATGGACCTAATTGAAAGGGACTCGATAGATCTAGAGATACCTATTAATTACTATTTGCGTGAGCAGGGTCGTGAGGCATGGCAAGGCATTAAGGTCAAGCAACTCCTGAACCATACTAGTGGTATCGTTGATTACACGCGCAACCCAGATTGGATCAAGATGGTCACGGCACAGCAATCACCACGAACTACACAAGAGCGATTAGCTTTGGTAATTGATAGTTTGTCACAGCCACAAGGAATATTTCACTACAGCAATACCAATTATGTTTTGCTGGAACTTTTGATCGAAACAATTACCGGCGATAATTATTCCATTGTCTTTAATGATTTCTTTAAGCAACGTGATCTAGACGGTATATATTTACCTACAAGCATAGACTCGACACAGACCTTTTTTGCTCAAGATTTAACAGCGGTGAGCAATGTAACAAACACACAGGAGTATTACGGCTATGCAGGCGATGCGAGAGCCAGTCCGCGCGATCTGCTAGACCTATTCAAAAAACTTTTCATTGACCACAGCATACTCAAACCAGAAACGCTGCAACTCATGCAATCCTGGATCACGATGGGAACTATGACGATTCAAATGGATAATGCTGGCATACAAAATTATGGCTACGGCTTCATGAAATTAGACTTTGGAGACACTCAATTGCTGGGTCACAGTGGTGGCACCTTAAAATATCAATCCTTTGCCTTTATCGATCCTGCAACGCAAACCGTGATCGTTGCGATGACTAATGCCAGCGGCGCTCATTACAACAACGCATTTGTGCAGCATCTCATTCCCATACTGTTGACAGCAATAGATTAGATCAAGCTCAGTAAGTCTTGTGGTGAGTTAGCTTTCGCGAAAGCGTAACAATCAACCATCCATTACACCTGATAAAAGTCATTTATGTTGTAATTTGAGAGCTTAACAAACATACTCATGGCTTCTATACTCGATTTATTACAAACAGACCTGGGACAAACTTTGATTCAAGGAGCGTCCAAAAAAACCAATACCACACCAGACAAAACAGCTAATGTTTTATCACAGGCAATGCCCTTGATTCTAGGAGCCATGCAGCGCAATGCGAGAACACCACAAGGTGCGCAATCGCTTAACAACGCCTTGAGCAATCCCAAACACAATGGTGGCGTGCTAGATATATTGGGCGGCCTTTTTGGCGACGGTCCTGGTACTCCAGATGATCTAGTGAATGAAGGGTCTGGGATTTTGGGACACGTTCTAGGACAAAAACAACCGCAGGTAGAAAGTGCTATATCAACATCAAGTGGCGTTGACGCACAATCAGTAGGACAAATTTTAAAGATCGCGGCGCCTATTATCATGGGATTACTGGGTAAGCAAAAACAGGAGCAACAAGTTAATGATAACGGAATAGGTGATCTACTTGGTTCTGTTCTAGGACAATCTGGTTCACAAGATCAATCCTTTATCTCTACCCTACTCGATGCAGACGGTGATGGCAGCATGATCGATGATGTAGCTGGAATGGTGTTAGGCGGCGATAAGAAAAAATCAGGTCTAGGCGGTATGCTGGGTGGCCTTTTTGGAAAATAAAGGCACGGTGAAAAATGTGCTTTCATATTTTGTGATTCTGGTATCTATAGTGATTCTAGCATCCTGCGGTAGCAATCAAGCTAAATATCCCAACGATACTGAACCTACTGCAGTTGCTGGCGATACTATACGTATAGCCAACGATAGCCTAGAATATGAGATCATAATCATCGAACCTGGATTCAATGCCTGGCTAGCTACTCAACCACCACGAGGTTACTTTACTCCAGCGATCATGGATGCGTCCAACGATCGCAAGGTGTTGGAATACAATTTAAGAGTGAATGCGCCGCTTAATTATGATCCTAGTTTATATGTTTTTAGGATAGATTATGATCGCGATGTTGATTATGGTGATGAGGTAACCTTCTTACTGTTTAACTATTTTAGATTCTTTGAACAGCGGTATAATCAGCGATTGTAGCCTATTTTTGCAGTATGCAAAAGATTAAGGAAAACTGGGAAATAACCGAGAGCTGGCAATTTATCTACATTTTTCTAGGTGTTGTGGCATTACTTGCTTGTGGTTTTTATGTAGCGTTTAAACTACTGCCTAGCACGTTTGAAGATGTGACGTATGAGTATTTGTTTGTCGGCGCTGTAACGTTGGTATTGGCTTACATATTTTATAGGATTAGCCTTTGGCTCTTTGAAAAGCTAAAACCACGTTGGGCTGTTGAATATCGATGGGAATTGATTGCCATATTTATTGTTTTTGCTATTACCGGTTCAGCATCTGCTAGATTATCTGGACCTGTGCTTGAATGGATAGGATTAGATCGAGAAACCACTAATGCCTGGATATTTTGGCCGTTGCGCCTACTGATTATCTTTCCTTTTTATCAAGTGTTACTCGTAGTTATGGGCTGGATCTTCGGTCAGTTTGATTTTTTCTGGGCTTTTGAGAAGAAGATGTTAGCAAGGTTTGGTATTAAGCTTTAAAAACTGAAGTAATAGTTAAAGTAAAGGCATTGTCTTTTTAAAAATCCTGTATATTTGCAACCGCTTTTAAAAAAGCATAAGTAAGGTCGCGTAGCTCAGCTGGATAGAGCATCTGCCTTCTAAGCAGACGGTCACAGGTTCGAATCCTGTCGCGATCACGACACTCAATCAACCATGCTCAAAATGAGCATGGTTTTGTTTTTTTCAGGCATGTCAAAAGCCATAGCTTATGTAAGTGCATGAAAAGAATAAAACTAAACGCGACCAAAGGAGCGGCTGGGTTGATTTTTTGCAACATTGAGTTCTCTTGGGATCTTGTGAATAATCCTGTCGCGATCACGACACTCACAACTGCGTTGTGATTTAAATAAGAAAAATCCAACAAGCAATAAGCTTGATTGGATTTTTTGTTTTAAAGCACCTAGGCTTCATAAGCCTGGGCAGTTGTATTTGCAACATTGAGCTCTATCAGGATCTTGCGAATAATCCTGTCGCGAGCACACTTTAATTTAGAAATCCTTGTAAAATCAATGTATTTGGTAGCTAGAGTTTTTTATTGCGATCAAATAAGTATTTTGACACGCACTAATCACTTAATAATTCTACTAGTTTATGTCTTACCAGTATGCTTCACTACCAGACCGGATCAAAGCAGCCATCATTGACGGTATCATTCTAATCATCGCCATGTATCTGACCACTGATATCTTGAGTAGGTTCGACCACGTTTCAGACTTTGTCAGGATCACGATTTTTGTTATTCTATTTTTTCTTTATGATCCATTAATGGTTTCAATCTTTGGAGGAACCTTAGGTCACTTACTAAGTGATATATCAGTTAAAAAACATCAGGATGAAACTACTAATATCAATTTTATAAAGTCAATAGTTCGTTTTTTTCTCAAGATCACTCTAGGCTGGTTGTCATTACTTACCGTTACTGGCAATGAAAGAAAACAAGCTATTCACGATCTAGCCGTTGGATCTGTAGTGTTAAGAGATGTTTAGTTTAATGTTATAATAGTATTTTAATTCCTGACAAACGCAACAAAATTCCTTCAACTGTCGATCTTTAGAGATTCTGATGGCTTCTAGTCAGGCTCACTATTATGACAAACTTCAACCATGATTAATAGATTCTATTATACCAACTAATGAAAACCATCGTACTCCTTTTCATTTTATGCTCAGCGTGTGCAATCAACGCGCAATCCTTTCATACAGAGCATAATTATAAATCAAAAGGCATTATCATCCAGAACAGTTACCCAAAAGGTGGACAACGGTTCACAGCACCAGATGGGAAAGAATATGTTTATGTAATCTTTTGGACTTCTATCACCAATAGTAGCGATGCTTCTATGCAGTTAAACCTAGCGTTCTCTGCAAATTCATTTACTATTCCATCATCAGGTGACATCAATTTTAATGTATACCTGCCAGATACTGAAATGAAGCCCGAAAAGGCTGCACTACCTAATTATGGTCTGGATATAATCTCTTATTTAAATAAAAATCTAGATAGCAAAACTAAATTAGGTGCGACAATAACGCCTCATAGTTCATACAGCTTTTATACGGTGGCCATTGCCAATCAAGGTGTTGAAGGTACTATGCGTGCAGGATTTGAATTGCAAAATGAGGAGTTGATATACGGCCTCAATAACCATAAAATTTCTAGCGGGACAATACAATTGGTAAAATAGCATATAAATTACGTTCAACGAGTTGCTCAGTATGGTACAGTTGAGCATTCTCTTTCACAAAATAATCTTACAATCCGCTACCCTTGTTATTCCTGTTCTAACTTTACGACCTACAATAAAAACCAACCACATGCCTTATAGAATGTTTGAAGAGTATAATATCGAGGTCACAGACGATATAAAGGATAAATACAAAAGCGTTATTACAGATCTAGGTGAAGATGTAGAACGTGAAGGCCTACTCAAAACACCAGAGCGTGCCGCCAAAGCAATGCAGTTCCTAACATCAGGATATGATCAGGATCCAGCAGCTGTGCTCAAGGGAGCCATGTTTGCCGAGGATTATAAGGATATGGTTATTATCAAGGATATTGAATTGTACTCGCTTTGCGAGCATCACATGCTACCGTTTTTTGGTAAAGCGCACATCGCTTACATTCCTAACGGTCATATTGTGGGATTATCTAAGATTCCTCGTATCGTAGATATTTTTGCACGACGCTTGCAGGTACAAGAACGTTTAACGCACGATATTCTAGAGTGTATTCATAATACATTGCAACCTCAAGGTGTTGCTGTGGTGATAGAAGCTTCACACATGTGTATGATGATGCGCGGTGTACAAAAGCAAAACAGCTCTACCACTACCAGCGGTTTCCGCGGGCAATTTGAAAAAGTAGAGACTCGTACTGAGTTCCTAAAGCTAATCGCAAGCGACCTGCACTAAAACCAGACTTTGGAACGTTTTTTGACTATTTCTTGTCAAAAAACAACCAATGTTCAATTCTAAAGCATCAAAATTATTTTTTAGTGTCGTCTTTGACCTGGTGGGTATGGCGTCTTATGCTATTCCTGTCGTGGGCGAACTCATCGACATCGTTTGGGCACCGATTGCCGGTTACCTCATGACGCGAGTTTATCCTGGACAAACGGGTAAAGCAGCTGGAATCCTAACCACTATTGAAGAACTTGTTCCTGGGCTGGACATCATTCCTACCTTCACGCTCACATGGATTTACACCTACATCATAAAGAAGGAACAAACGGAAACGGTCGAAGCTCTAGAGCTACCGCAAGCATAGACTATTTAGCCAGATCAGCGTGATGTTTCATCAACTTGCTGATTTTAGGATCAATAATCGCCGTGCAATAGCCTTGCTGGCGATTGTTATTATAGTAATCTTTATGATACGCCTCTGCATGATAGAATTCAGTAGCTGGAGCAATCTCGGTCACGATAGGATCTTTAAACGCATTGCTATCTTCTAGCGATTGCACATATTCTCGTGCGATTTTTTCCTGCTCCTCATTCATATATAAAATTGCGCTGCGATAGTGCGTTCCCACGTCATATCCTTGCCTGTTGAGCGTGGTAGGATCATGGGTCGCCATAAATACTTGTAGCAATTGGCGATAGGTTACTACATCTGGATCATAGGTTATCAAGATGGCTTCTGCATGGCCAGTGCGACCTTGCACTACTTCACGATACGGTGGATTCTTTATAAAACCACCGCAAAAACCTGGCTCCACATCGCTTACACCTTTCACTCGCTGAAAAACCGCCTCAGTACACCAGAAACAACCACCTGCCAATATCGCCTGCATATATTTTTTTAAGCAAGTTACTTGCCGCGCCAGCGATAGCCGCGAGTATTAACAAGGCTTTAAAAGTTACTGGGCTTTAACATTTTATTTTTGTCATTTTGTAGTTACCTATGTTTAAATATTCTTTGATTGTTTTATTGATTTTTATGTGTTCCGCTTTCGCGAAAGCGCAATCACCACAGTCTACTCAACAAATCAAGAGAAAAACCTACAAGGCAACAAGAGTCGATGACGCGCCTACCATCGACGGTAAGCCCTTTGAAGAATTTTGGGATGCTATACCGCGAGGTGGGAATTTTGTTATGGTGGAGCCTACAAACGGCCAGCCAGAACGAGACACGCACCGCACGGAATTTAAGATCGCATACGACGATAATGCGTTGTACGTCGCTGGTTACCTGTACGATAGCGATCCTTCACAAATATTTAGACAGTTCTCACAGCGTGATGAGATTTTTGCCCAAGCAGACCTATTCGGTTTCTTTGTCAATACTTATAACAATCAGATCAACCAAACCCGATTTTTTGCCACTAGCGCCAATGCATTGGGTGATGCCGTTTCAGAAAACGGTCGTGAGGATTTTAGCTTCAACGTGGTATTTCAATCAGAGACGTCCATCGATGAGCAAGGATGGTTTGTTGAAATGCGCATACCGTATAGAACCTTGCGATTTACAGAAACGCCGGTCCAGGATTGGAGTTTCCAGATATTCCGCAGGATCAGGCACCTCAATGAAGACTATTCTTATAATTATATAGATATTACACAAGGTAACAGCTCGCAGTATGACGCGCTACTTACGGGTGTAGAAAACATCAATCCACCACTGCGATTGAATCTTTATCCTTTTGCATCGGTAGTATATGACACTTTTGAGGGTGAGTCTACGACAGACTTTGCTGCTGGTATGGACTTGAAATATGGTATCAACGACGCCTTCACACTAGATGCTACTTTGATTCCAGATTTTAGCCAGGTTGCATTTGATCAGGTACAATTAAACTTAGGTCCTTTTGAACAGCTCTTTGGAGAAAATCGAGCCTTCTTTGCAGAAGGTACTGACCTTTTTCAAAAAGGTGATATCTTCTTCTCACGTCGCATAGGTCAGACGCCATCTGGTTTTAGAAACATAGATCGTTTTGAAGATGAAGATATCATTGATAATCCAGACAAGAGCCAGCTGCTCAACGCGGTAAAAGTTACTGGTCGCAATCGCAATGGTCTAGGAATAGGTTTTTTAAATGCCATCACCAGTAAAACTGAGGCAACACTCTTCAATAACGTTACCGAGGAATCAAGAAAGGTAACGACGGAGCCTTTGACTAATTACAATGTCCTAGTCCTGGATCAACAATACGGCAGCAACAGCTCAATATCCTATGTTAATGCAAGCACTTGGCGCAGCGGTAATTTTACTGATGCAAATGTTACTGCTATAGTTTCTAATCACAATGACAAGGAACTCAGAAATAATTACCGTGGAGAGTTTAAAGTAAGTAATCGATTTACACCTGATGGTGGCGTAGTTGGCTTCAGCACTGAGGCTCGATGGAGACAGACAAGCGGTAACTGGCGTGGTAGAGTGGATCATTTTTTCCAGGATAAAAACTGGGATCCTAATGATCTGGGTAGAAACTTTAGAAATAACTTTCATCAAGTAAATGGTGAGATACAATTCAATCAATTTACACCAGTTGGCGCATTCAATAGTTACAGCATCGAGCTGCGCGGCAGCCACAGACGATCTGCAGATCCTGATTTTCACATACGTAGTAATGCTAGAGTTGCAGCGAGATTCCGCACCAGAGAACGCAATTCATTTGGTGCAGACGTTGGCGCCAGCACGCGCAATTTGAATAGGTTTGAATCAAGAATTGATGGACTCAATGTGAGATATGCTCCTAATGTAAATTCTGGAGCGTTTATCTCTACAGACTACCGCAAGAAATTTGCGATTGATATACGTGCTGGATACTTTGAACTATTTGGAGATCCAGAAGTTGGTTACAATTACAACATTGCTCCTAGATATCGATTCTCTGATAAATTTATCTTGATCTATAGATTTGATTGGGGTAAAAACGATCAACGCATTAGTTATGTGACGCTTACTGATGATGGTGAAACTTCAATCTTGAGTAGACGCGACACGCATACAGTAGAAAATAGTGTATCTGGGACATTCAATTTTGATAACAGGCGAGCATTGAGTTTATCTTTTAGAAATTTCTGGTCTAGAGCTAAATTCTCTAGAGATTTTGAGGAATTGCAAAGCGATGGACGTACCATACCATCAGACTTTGAACTAGAAGAAGGTGACAATCCCGATGCTAACTTTAATGTATGGAACCTTGATCTTGCCTACCGTTGGCGATTTGCACCTGGTAGCGAGGCAACACTACTGTACCGTAATAATATTTTCAATTTTGACAATCAGGGACGCATAGCATTTGAAGATAGTTTGTCAGATCTGTTTGATCAATCTATTCGTCATAATCTATCACTGCGTGTGAGTTACTTCTTTGATGTAAACCGCGCAGTCAATTGGTTTAAATCTGCTTAAGTACCTTACCTTTAAATCATGATAAAGGCGCAACATATTTACAAGTCGTACGGTGATCTCGAGGTACTCAAGGATGTAGATCTCGATATTAAACAAGGTGAGATTGTAAGTGTGGTAGGTACTTCTGGCGCTGGTAAAACAACCTTATTACATATTCTAGGTACTCTAGAACCGGCTGATAAGCGTAAGGAGACCTCACTAATCATTGATAATACAGACGTAACAAAACTGAGCAAAAAGCAATTGAGCAACTTTAGGAATCAATCACTAGGTTTCATCTTTCAATTTCACCAACTATTACCTGAATTTACCGCTTTAGAGAATGTTTGTATTCCAGCATTCATCAAAGGAACCAGCAAGGAAAAAGCAGAAAAGCGTGCCAAAGAACTACTTACATACCTTAAGCTATCAGACCGCATGAATAATAAGCCAGGTGCATTATCTGGTGGTGAGCAACAACGTGTGGCAGTGGCGAGAGCGTTGATTAACAATCCTAAGGTTATCCTAGCCGATGAGCCTACTGGAAATCTAGATAGTAATACCGCGCAAGATCTTCATGAGCTTATCATAGACTTGCGAAAAAAATTCAATCAGACTTTTGTGATCGTCACACATAATCATGAGCTCGCTAGCCTCGCAGACCGCACGCTCACCATGCGCGATGGTAAATTTGTAGAACAACTGTAGATGGAAAATCTCACGCTAACAACGCCAGCCTTACTCTTTAGCGCTATTTCCTTGATCATGCTCGCTTACACCAATAGATTCCTGGCGTATGCGGCAGTAATTAGAAATCTACATGCGGTTTATAAAGAGAATCACGACACCTCATTGCTGCGTCAAATCAACAACTTAAAGAGACGTTTAAATTTGACTAAATACATGCAAATTCTCGGGATTTTGAGTTTGCTTTTATGTGTGCTCACTATGTTCTTAATTTAAATAGGATTTAAACTTGCGGCGATTTATACTTTTGGCGTTGGTTTATTCCTACTCATACTATCACTTGCTTTTCTCATACGCGAGATTCAAATTTCTACACAGGCACTACAGTATCACATCAGCGACATAGAGGTACATCTCAAGAATAAATAGGACGATTGTGAAAAAGGCTGAGCTCAAGGAATTTTTAGATGAGAAAGTGCTCATTTACAATAATCCAGACTTCATACCGCACGACCCTATCCAGATACCGCATCAATTCTCATCGCCCGATGACATTGAAATTTCTGGTTTCTTGATCGCCACCATCGCTTGGGGCAACAGGAAATCCATTATCAATAATGGTAACAAACTCATGCAGTTGATGGATCACGCACCTGCAGATTTTATTCGCAATTTTGAGCGTCAGGATTTAGAACGTTTTGACGGTTTTGTCCATCGCACGTTCAATGCAGACGATGCTAGAACCTTTATGCTAGCGTTACAGGACATTGAGCGTGAAGATGATGGACTCGAGTCAGCTTTCGCGAAAGCTTACAAATTATCCAGCAACCTGCAAGAAGGAATTTCAAAGTTTAAACAACGATTCTTCAACATAGAGCATTTACCGCGCACCCAAAAACACGTGAGCGACCCGATGAAAAACAGCAGTGCCAAAAGAATAAATATGTTCCTGCGCTGGATGGTCAGGAAAGATAATGCTGGAGTAGATTTTGGGATATGGAATTCTATTCCTGCCAGCGCTTTATCGTTGCCACTCGACGTACACACGGGTAATATTTCTCGAAAATTAAAACTGCTTAAACGCAAACAAAACGACGGTAAGGCAGTCGCAGAGCTAGATAGCGCATTGCGCAAGCTGGATCCAGAAGATCCTGTGAAATATGATTTTGCGCTTTTTGGCCTAGGTGCATTTAAAGATTTGTAGGAAATCTTAAGTTTAGGTTAAAGTTATTTATAAAAAGAGTATGTTTACCATTCCCTACCTTGAAGCCATAAAATGATAACTGCACCGCTACATAGCCATGAAAATGAGCGACTTGAATATCTGGATCAATTCAGGATTGAGCGCGGAGCAGTGGCAGATCTCGACGAGCTGCTGGATATGGCTTGTAGGATGATCGATATTCCTAAGGGACTAATTTCCATCGTAGAAAGTGACGAGGTCTTCTTTAAATCAGAATATGGTCTGGATCTAGGTTCCAGTCCTAGGGATTTGAGTTTTTGCTCACATGCCATCGCTAGTGGGAAACCTCTCTTTTATATTGAAGATGCTACACAGCATCCAGAATTTCATGATCATCCATATGTAACCGCAGCTGATCCTGTCGTGTTTTATGCAGGTGTTCCCATTATGGATGAAAATGAGTTGCCATTAGGGACTGTTTGTGTGATTGACAACAAACCTAGGTCACTAGACACGCACCATAAAAAATCGCTCAAGTTCATTGCTCAAATGATCATGAAGTACCTAGAGCTACAAAAACGCAATGCAGAGTTACAAAAGCAAGGTACCGTACTTGAGGAAAAAAACCTGATGTTGCGCAACTTTGCCCATGTAGTGTCACACGATCTTAAAATGCCACTAGCAAATGTTGTAATGACCACAGATCTAATGACCGCTAAATATGCTGAATCATTAGATACCAAAGGAATACAATATTTGAAAGGCATGAAGTCCAGCGCACTATCTATGTCTGAATATATTGACAATATTCTCAAGCATTATGAAAGTGAGCAGCCTGTACGAGGTACTCGCGATGATTTCAACATTAATGAATTATTGATCAACATCCAGCAAATGTTGGGTATTGATGAAGATCAGGTACATTTCGTTTTGCCCGAAGACGATCTGGACATAAGCGCAGATCGCGCAGCGGTAGAGCAAATATTGCTCAATCTCATTGGCAATAGCCTCAAATATAATTTTCAGGACCGCATACGCATACAGATCAATGCTACTGAAAGTAAGAAGTATTACCGTATATCGGTCATAGATAACGGTATTGGAATTCCCAAAGGCAAACAGGAAAAGATCTTTGAATTATTCACAACGCTCAACCAAACCGACAGGAACGGAAATAGCGGAACTGGAATAGGATTATCTACCGTCAAGATCCTTGTTGATAAGCTAGGTGGCGTGATTACCTGTAAATCCAGAAAAAATCAAGGCACAGAGTTTACTTTTACCATCGCTAAATAATCACTTGTCGTGTTGAGTAAACGGCCTATCTTTGATCAATCCTTGATAATCGATGCTGTTTAAATACCCTGCTGTACTTTACGGGCTTTTCTTCCTACTCTTACCGATTCTCATTCATCTTTTCCAGCTGCGACGCTTTAAGAAAAAGGCATTTACTAATGTTGCTTTTCTAAAACCACTTGTCACTCAAACTAGAAAAAGTCGCAGCCTTAAGAAATGGTTAGTGCTTTTAACCCGATTGTTGGCTGCGGCATGTATTATCATTGCCTTTGCACAACCATTCTTTTCTAACCCAGAAATCGAAACTTCTAAAGGTGACCTAATCATCTACTTGGATGATTCCGCAAGTATGGAGCGACAAGGAAAAGACGGTAAATTATTGCAAGAAGCTATTAGAGAATTACTAGAACATCTAGATCCATCACAGACCTTTACCTTATTTACCAACAAAGAAGAGTTTCCAGCCGTAAATAAAACCCAGATTGCCAACCAGCTACAAAGGATTAAAGCAACTGGCGTTTCTCTTTCTCCAGAAGATGTTATTTTAAAAGCAAATAATCTTGCTGGACGAGAAAGTCAAAACACTCAATTCTTATGGATTTCTGACTTCCAGCAATTGGATAACGAAAGTTTTCCAGATTCTACCTATACGCTGCAAACAAGTTTAGTTGCCTTGAAACCACAGGAATCAAACAACATCAGTATCGATAGTGCTTTTATTAAAGATAAATCGATCAGTGAAACAATCATTGAGGTTCAACTGTCTGCTGATAACGAGACTGACAAACCTGTCACGCTTTCCTTGTCAAATACTTCTAGCTTGATCGCCAAAAGCACAACCACTATAAATAGTGGTAAAGGCGTAGCAAGCTTTAGTTTGCCAGCTAATGAGCAGTTTATTGGAAATATACTTATTGAAGACAATTCAATGACTTTTGATAATGTGGTTCATCTCGCTATTAATAAGAATAGCAAGGTGAAAGTTTTGCACGTAAACGATAGTCCGTCTGATTTCCTGAACCGAATTTTCACTGCAGATGAGTTTGAGTATGTGACCACAACCAGCAACAAACTCAACTATAACTTAATTAAAGATCAACAAGTTGTAGTACTAAATGAGGTAGGCAATATCCCAACAGCATTGGTGTCACAAATTAATTCATTTACGAGATCTGGTGGCGTGGTATTGCTAATTCCACCTAGCAACCAGCATAATTACGATCAGTTTACAGCAGTTTCTTCCAGTGAAATTGTAAACCAAGGAAATAAAATTACCAGTATCAATTTTGACCATCCACTGTTACAAGGTGTATTTAATAAACGTATTCAGAACTTTCAGTATCCCAGCGTAAACTCTACGAGCATACAAAGTAACAGCCGCAACAAAATTTTGAGCTATGCAGATGGTAGTCCGTTCTTGTATCAATCAGGAAATATCTATGTATTCACCGCAGCGCTGAATCAGGAAAATAGCAATTTTCAAAATTCACCTCTTATAGTTCCAGTTATCTATAATATAGGTTTGTCGACTAGCAACAAGCAACAATTATATGTTGGGATGGATAGGCAAACGGCTATCAATATTCCTACAACCGTGCAAGACGATCAAGTTCTTGAACTTACAAGAAATGACGTTACAATTATACCACCGCAACGAGCGTACGATTCTTATGTGCAGATTGAAACTGGTCAAGAAATACCAGTTGCTGGAATCTACGATGTGAGGAACGGTGACAACGTCGTCTATAACATTGCCTACAACGAGAATAGAATTGAGAATACTCAAAACACTTACAACCTTTCAAGTCTAGAAAATGTTGAGACAGATATAGCGAGCGTATTGATTAAGCGCAATGAAAACGCTCTTGAAAGCACCTTATGGAAATGGTTTCTCATGGGTGGTCTACTCTTTCTCATTGTTGAATTACTCATCCTTAAATTTGTCAAATGATCTTACTCAAAAAAGTTACGGTAATCGATAAGCAATCATCATGGCATCACAAGACCATCGACATATTGATTGAGGATGATATAATTAAAGCGATTGCAAGCACAATCGATGATGAGGATGCTACGGTCATCGAGGAAGAAAATCTGCATGTCTCCATCGGTTGGATTGATTCTAGCGTTTGCCTGGGTGAACCTGGCTTTGAAGATCGACAAACTATTAAGAATGGTCTAGACACAGCTGCGGCTTCAGGTTTCACTCATATCATGATGAATCCTGATAATCAGCCCAATCCGCAAGATGCCAGCGGCATCAAGAATTTGAAGAATAGTTTACCAGAACATGCAGTAAGTATTTTACCCGTAGGAAATCTATCTATAAATCAAGAAGGAAAACATCTTGCAGAATTATATGACATGCAGCAAGCTGGTGCAGTCTCGTTTTATGATTTCAAGAAGAGTATTGGAAATAGTAATCTTCTCAAGTTAGCACTGGAATATTCCGGGCCTTTTCATGGAGTAATTCAATCATTCCCACAAGATAATCACGTCGCGGGCAATGGCTTAATCAGTGAAGATGAGACAAGCGTACAATTAGGGATAAAGTCTATCCCTAAAATGGCTGAATCAATACAAATCGCCAGAGACCTAGCCATCGCAGCTTATTCTGGTAATCATTTACACATTCCTACCGTTTCCACAATTGCTGGATTAGAACTTATAAAAGCTGCAAAGCAAAAAGGAACTAAGGTAACTTGCAGCGTTGCCATTGCCAATTTTGCGACTGCTAGTCCTGCATTACTAGATTATGACACACGGTTTAAATTGCAACCACCATTGAGAGACGAGCAGGAAATCTCGGGTATAAAGGATTTTATAGAGGATGGAACTATTGATATGATTACCAGCGATCATATACCTAGAACCATAGAATCAAAAAAGGTGGAATTTGATCACGCAGATTACGGTAGTGCAAGTTTAGAAAGCGCCTTTGGCATCGCAAACCTACTGTTGGATTCTAATAAGACGGTCGAACTTTTTACAGCCGCCTACAATGTCTTCAATCTTCCAACAACTAAAATTGAGGAAGGACAACGAGCTAATCTCACGCTTTTCAATCCTGATGAGATATATATTATGAAGAAACATAACATGCACTGCACTTCAAAAAATAATATGTTTCTAGATCGACAACATAAAGGCAAGGTGATAGGTATCATCAATAAAGGAAAACTGCACCTCAATGACTAATCAAACAGACGGCAAACTATTAGCGCTACTCGCCTATGCTAGTGCTCTATTTTTATACTTGCATCTAGTCATATTCCTGGCGTTTTTAGGAACCTTCATCTTGTTAAACATGGGAAGAAATCGAGAGTTTGTAGCCTTTCATCACAGGCAAATGTTTGGGATAGGGCTTATCGCAATTCTTGTAAACTCATTGGCAAACGTGGTTCCCAATGGCTGGATTGCATTATTATTTATCACAGGAGTCGTCATGATCGCCGCCATAGGTTTTCTAGCCGCAATAAAAAATCTTAAAACACCACTACCCTACATCGGTGAGAAATTCCAACAGTGGTTTAAATTTATTCAATGAGTCTACACAAAGAACTAAGCCTACAATATCGCCTGCGTCCATCAAGCATTGAGAATCCACCATTGCTATTGCTGGTGCATGGTTACGGTAGTAATGAGGACGATCTATTTTCTTTCGCTCCTTACATGACTGATGAATTGCTGATCGTCTCAGTAAGGGCACCATATGACATGCCGCCACAAGGTGCTGCGTGGTATGCCATTGATTATACAGCTGCTGGTGGGAAATTCAGTGACTTAAATCAGGCTCGTGAGAGTATGCAATTGATCGAGAAGTTTCTCAATGAATTAAAAGCGCATCATAATTATAATCAAGATAGCGTCAACATACTTGGATTCTCACAAGGAGCAATTTTGTCCTTGGCAATGAGTCTTAACAACCCAGCATTATTCAAAAATGTTGTGGCCATGAGTGGTTACCTTAATGTTGATCTCGTGCAGGCAATGGATGATGTGGAGTTACGCTTTCGCGAAAGCAAAATCAAACCCAATTATTTCATATCACACGGTTCCATGGATCAAGTCATACCTGCGGACTGGGCACGACGCACTGCTCCTATTCTCAAGAAATTAGAGGTCGATCAGGTTTATAAAGAATATGCCGCTGGTCATGGCGTGGCACCAGACAACTTTGCCGACATGAAATCCTGGCTAGAAGCTAGACTCTAGCGATACTTGTCGTAAAGTACCGAATGAAGTGTGGTCAACTCAATCTGGTTGTCCTCGCTTATGTTGTAATTGATTAATAATTCACCCCATTGATAATTATCGCTATAATTGGCAAGTACCCACTTGTGATTGACAAATTTAGTGTCATTGATTTGAAAGCCACGACCTTGACCAATATAGGGAACTAGAGGATTGCCGCCTTCTTCTAGGTTAAGGTCCAATAGTTTATCGACCACTTGCTGTTCAATTTGTTGCTGTGTGTATCCTAACTTCTCTAGATAGTCTTGAGCCTCTTGATTACCAGTGAGACTAAATGTTTTGCCCTGAAGCATGGCGGCGTCCTCTATACTGTCTAATTCGCGTTCTTGTTTGTAGGCTTTGGCTCTTAAACTAGTCACATCCTTCTCTAGAGCTTCCTGATATTTTCTACCATTGATGTAAAATACGAGCGCAATTAAAGATGCAAAAATGAATAAGTACAGATATAAGTTTCTTCTCATGGATTTGATTCAATAACAAGGTTGTCATAGGCCAAAAATACATTCTCTGGCAAGCTTTCTTGTACAGTCGCATGAAAACCTAAATGATGACTAATATGTGTAAAATATGTGCGTGCTGGCTTGAGTTCCTCGATAAGCTCCAGTGCTTCTTCAAAATTTAAGTGCGTGCAGTGTGGTTCTATACGCAGCATATTTATGATAAGAACATCTAGATTCTTAAGTTTTTCCTTTTCCTCTTCTTCTATGGTTTTGACGTCAGTCATGTAGGCTACATCACCTACTCTAAAACCATGAACCGGTATAAAACCATGATCCGCTAGAACTGGTGTGATACTCACTCCTTTGACTTCAACTTTTTCCTTATCAAAAATTCTCACATCGAGATCTGCGACGCCTGGATATTTGTTTTCTTCTACAAACATGTAGTTGAAACGTTGCTTAAGCGCCTCGTGAACACGAGTTGTCATGTAACAAGGAATAGCGCCTTGTCTAAAGAAAAAAGGCCTCAAATCATCAAGACCAGCTGTATGATCTGCATGTTCATGGGTGAAAAGAAGCGCATCAAACGATG
Source organism: Nonlabens ponticola (assembly GCF_003966335.1). Taxonomy (NCBI): domain Bacteria; kingdom Pseudomonadati; phylum Bacteroidota; class Flavobacteriia; order Flavobacteriales; family Flavobacteriaceae; genus Nonlabens; species Nonlabens ponticola. Next base: position 2,127,770 of record NZ_CP034549.1, read on the forward strand.
TTATCTCGTTGACCAGCATTTGTTGCCTGAAGTCTGGACCACAATCAATTAGCAGCCTACAATCATCAGTCTCTATCATTGCACTTACACGCAAACGCTTGTCACGTGGGTCATCGCTATGGCATACAGGATGATCACTACCTATTACAGGTATTCCTTGTGATGTTCCAGTGCCCAGTATAGTGAGTTTTACTTTCATTAAGTTAGGTTAAAAATATTGATATTATTTCATTCGGCTATGAGGTTTGCTACCTTTGTTAACACATCGATAAAGCACCATGCATGGCTATTACCTTACCAGGAGATAATGAATTTGAAACGGTACCTTCGTTAAAAAACAAAGCACTACGCATTAATCTCAATAGAAACATCTACGGAACCTTTGCAGAGATAGGCGCCGGACAAGAAACGGTAAGACATTTTTTTAGAGCTGGTGGCGCTTCTGGGACTATCGCAAAGGCGATGAGCGCCTATGACAAGGACTTTTCTGATGCGGTTTATGGTGTACAAGACGATGGCCGCTACGTGACGGAATCTCGTTTGCGCAAGATGTTGCGCTATGAAACAGATCTTATAGAAGAACGCATATCTCGAGAGAAACACCCTGAAAAACTATTCTTTACCTATGCAAATACCGTTGCAACCATTGATTTTGCTAAAAAATTCTTGGGTCACGGTTGGGTAGGAATTAAGTTTCAGGTCGCGCCAGGTGAAGAATATTCAGAAATTATACTTCACGTACGTTTCAAGGAACGTGATGCACGATTACAGCAAATCACCCTAGGTATTTTGGGAACCAACTTGATCTACGGTGCTTTCTACAAGCATGACCAGCCTAAAAAGCTGCTCAAATATTTATATGATCATATTGATAAGGACAAAATTGAGATCGATTTGATCAACTTTGATGGTCCACGATTCAAGAATGTAGATAATCGCTTGATGAGCCTGCAATTATTACGCAATGAAATGACTGAGGCCGTCATGTTCGGTCCAGATGGTAATAATATTCTGGCAGCGCGTATTCTTTATAAGAAAAACGTATTGGCCTTGCGAGGTAGCTTTAGACCTGTTACCAAGGTAAATATGGACATGTATCGCACTGCCAAAGCAATGTTTATAGAATCGGGAACAGTCAAAGAAGATCGATTAGAGACCATTTTTGAAATCACATTAAGTAATCTCAAGGCATCGGGAGAAATTGATGAAGAAGACTTCCTGCACCGTGCAGAATTATTGGGGTCGCTGGGTCAAACCGTTATGATTTCCAACTTTAAGGAATACTATAGACTGGTAGAATTTTTAAACAACTATACTAAGGAACGTATAGGTCTCGTGATGGGCGTCAATAATCTTGTAGATGTATTCGATACGCAATATTATACTCATTTAAGTGGAGGTATTCTAGAAGCCTTTGGTAAGTTATTCTTCAAGAATTTGAGAGTTTATTTATATCCTATGCAGGATCCAGAAACTGGAGAGCTCATTACCAGCGACAACCTCAAGGTTCATCCTCGAATGAAAGAATTGTACAAATTCTTTAAATACAATGGCAAAGTCAAGGATATAACTGACTATGACGACAGCATAGGCCATATCTATTCGCGCGAAGTGCTGCGCATGATTGATGAAGGCGAGGACGGCTGGAGAGAAATGTTACCAGAAGGCATTGCCCGACTTATAGACGAGCAAAACCTCTTTGGTTGTAATGTGACTCAAGACATGGATGCCTAGAGAATTTGGTCTGCGTGAGCTTTGGTTTTCACCTTAGTAATCACATCTTCTATCACGCCATTCTCATCAATGACAAAGGTCGTGCGGTGGATACCGTCGTATTCCTTGCCCATAAATTTCTTCGGACCCCAAACTTGGTAGGCATTCAGCAGCTCGTGATCTTCATCAGCTAGTAGATCGTATGGCAATTCATACTTGTTTTTAAAATTACTCTGGCGTTTAGGACTATCGGCACTTGCTCCTAGTATTTCATATCCGCTTTCGCGAAAGCGTGACACGTTATCTCGCAAATTGCAAGCCTCTGCAGTGCATCCAGGTGTACTCGCTTTGGGATAGAAGAACAGGACTAACTTCTTACCTTTGAAATCGGATAGAGAAACGGTCTCGCCATCTTGGTTAGGTATGCTAAATTCTGGTGCTTTATCGCCTGGTTTAAGAGTGGTCATAGGTAGTTTTTTTGGTTATAAGTAAAGATACAACATGAACAAAAAGGAAAAAGTAAACTTTGTAATTCAAAAGCTGGAAGAGCTCTACCCTACTATTCCTATACCTCTTGATCATAAAGATCCATACACATTGCTAATCGCCGTTCTATTGAGCGCTCAAAGCACCGATGTGCGCGTGAATCAAATAACACCATTACTTTTTGAACGAGCAGACAATCCTTATGACATGATAAAAATATCCATAGAGGAAATCAGAGAAATCATCAAACCTGTAGGCTTGTCACCCATGAAGTCTAAAGGTATTCACGGTCTATCCCATATATTGATCGATAAACATGAGGGTCAGGTGCCACAAACCTATGAGGATCTAGAGGCCTTGCCTGCCGTGGGTCACAAAACGGCTGCGGTGGTGATGTCACAGGCCTTTGGGATACCGGCTTTTCCCGTGGACACTCATATTCATAGGTTGATGTACCGTTGGAATTTAACCAATGGAAAAAACGTGGTGCAAACTGAAAAAGATGCCAAACGCTTGTTTCCAGAAGAAAAATGGAATGATTTACACCTGCAAATAATATGGTACGGTCGTGAATACAGTCCAGCTCGTGGCTGGGATCTGGAAAAAGATATCATCACAAGTACTGTAGGAAGAAAAAAGGTACTGGATGATTACTATAAAAAGAGAATCCGCACTAAAAAATAGTGCGGATTCTCGATCTGAAAACAAAAATCTAATTGTTAAGCGTCTCAAATATCATGTTCTTGTATCGCGTGACACTTAATGCTTTTGAGTAGTTGAGTATACTACTAATGGTTTCTGGCCTTGGACCTGTAGGTTTCAAACGTTCAGGTGTTGATGAATTGTAAAGTTTTGGCATGTTTGTATCGTTTATTGATAGTAAAACGATACTTGCTTTAAATTATTATCTATTTAATCCTCTTATTTTGTAAGAATAATATTATGCTTATCGATCACTTTTCGCAAATTGATGAGTGCATATCTCATTCTGCCTAGAGCAGTGTTGATACTTACATCAGTTTGTTCTGCAATTTCTTTAAAGGACATTTCCTTGTAGATGCGCATGATGAGTACCTCTCGTTGATCGTCTGGTAATTCATCTACTAACTTGCGCACATCACTGTGAACTTGGCTTGTAATCAAATCTGACTCGATGCTCTCACATCCATCACTAATGACGTCAAAAATGTCAAAGTCGTTTCTTGCCTGAAACTTAGGCATGCGCTTATTACGACGGAAGTGGTCGATGACAAGATTGTGACTTATCCTCATGACCCATGGCAAGAACTTACCTTCCTCATTATACTTACCACGTTTTAGGGTACGTATCACTTTAATAAAGGTATCCTGAAAGATATCTTCTGTGATATCACGATTCATGACCTTAGAAAAAATAAAGCTGTAGAGTCTTTGTTTGTGGCGATTGACCAGTACTTCTAGAGCACTTTCATTTCCATCCATGTACTGTCTCACGAGGACAGCATCGTTAACGTTGTTCTTTTCCATATAGCAACTACTTAATAGCTAGTTTTTTATCAACCAGAATTTTTAGAGAGTAGTTTTATGGAATACGCAGATTGTTTATAAATTGTTAACGGGATAAATATAGCAACTTTTATTCCACAATAGCAAAAATCTATTTTACAATTTAACAATTTAATAGATTTGACCGTTTATCATATCGATCAACGGCTGCTTATCTTTGTTAGCTATGGCTACAAATCAATTGTTTGATAATATAGATTCTCTAAGTCCCAAAGAGAATATTCTCATAAAAGGTGCACAATTGCACAACCTCAAAAATCTCAATGCCGTCATACCACGCAACGAGCTGGTTGTGATAACTGGTTTATCCGGTAGCGGTAAATCATCGCTAGCATTTGATACCTTGTATGCCGAAGGTCAACGCAGGTATGTCGAGAGTCTATCGTCTTATGCACGCCAGTTTTTAGGAAGGCTCAATAAGCCTAAAGTGGAGTACATAAAAGGAATTGCACCAGCCATCGCGATTGAACAGAAAGTAAATTCTACCAATCCACGATCTACGGTAGGAACCACGACAGAGGTTTATGATTATCTCAAGTTGCTATTTGCCCGTATAGGTCGCACCATCTCGCCTATCTCTGGCGATGAAGTAAAGAAAGATACGATTACAGATGTTGTCAATTATATAAAAGAGCAAGAAGAAGGCACCAAACTTTTGCTCACGACAAGACTTCTTATTAAAGGTAAGCGTGATGTAAAGGAGCAGCTAGCAGTGCTTTTACAGCAAGGATTTACCAGGATAAAAGTCAATGATCAGGTAGTGCGCATTGATCAGGATGATTTAAACGTATCAAAAAAAGATGAAGTTTTCATAGTCATCGATCGTATTATCAAACGAGATGATGAGGATTTTTTCAATCGCCTGGCAGATGCTATTGATACTGCGTTTTTTGAAGGTAAAGGTGTCGCCTATATTGAACACATGGATGGCAGCAAACGTCGTGAGTTTACTAATAAATTTGAGCTGGACGGCATGGAGTTTCTGGAACCTAATCCTCATTTATTCAGTTTTAATAATCCGTATGGCGCCTGTCCTAAATGCGAAGGTTATGGCGATGTCATAGGGATTGATGAGGATCTTGTGATACCCAACACAGCTTTATCGGTTTATGAGAGCGCAGTCTTCCCATGGCGCGGTGAGAATATGAAATGGTACAAAGAGCAACTCATAAAAAATGCTGACAAATTTAATTTCCCTATACATAGGCCTTGGTTTGAATTGACTGAACAGGAAAAGAATCTAGTTTGGGATGGTAACAAATACTTTAGTGGTATCAATGATTTTTTTGCAGAGCTTGAAGCCAAAGCCTACAAAATTCAAAATCGTGTGATGCTTTCTCGCTATCGCGGTAAGACTAGATGTTTACAGTGTAAAGGCAAGCGATTGCGCAAAGAGGCCAACTATGTGAAGATCAATGGAACCACCATTACAGATCTTGTTGAGATGCCTATCAAGAAGTTGAAACCATTTTTTGACGAGCTAGAACTCAATACTACCGAAGAGCAAATTGCCAAAAGATTACTTAAAGAAATCAGATCGCGACTCAATTTCCTGTCAGATGTTGGGCTTAATTATTTGACACTCAACCGTAAGTCAAACACCTTATCCGGTGGTGAATCCCAGCGCATCAATCTTGCTACTTCGCTGGGCAGCAGCTTGGTTGGCAGTATGTATATTCTAGATGAACCTAGCATAGGGCTACATCCTCGAGATACGGCGCGACTCATCAAGGTGCTCAAGAACTTGCGCGATCTAGGCAACACGGTTATCGTCGTCGAGCATGATGAGGAAATCATGCAGGCCGCAGATCGCATCATTGATATAGGTCCTGAGGCTGGCACCCATGGTGGTGAGGTCGTTGCGGCAGGCACACTTGCAGAGATACTGGAAAGTAGCAGCTTAACCGCTAGCTATCTCAATGGGTCTATGGAGATTCCGCTTCCGCGAAAGCGTAACAAGCACAAATATTACATTGACATTAAAGGAGCGCGCGAGAATAACTTGAAAAACATTGATGTGCGCTTCCCACTAGGTGTACTTACCATGGTCACTGGTGTTTCAGGTAGTGGAAAAAGTACGCTCGTAAAGCAGATACTGTATCCAGCTATCATGAAAAAGCTAGGTGGTTACGGTCAAAAACCAGGACAATTCACGGATATATCTGGAAAGTATGAGAACCTAAAAACCGTTGAGTTTATTGACCAGAATCCCATAGGTCGTAGCTCGCGTTCCAATCCTGTGACGTATATCAAAGCCTATGATGACATACGTAATTTGATGTCCAACCAAAAGTTGTCTCATATCAGGAATTATAAACCAAAGCATTTCTCATTTAATGTGGACGGCGGTCGCTGTGAAACCTGTAAAGGTGATGGTGAGGTAACAATCGAGATGCAGTTCATGGCAGATGTCACACTGGTTTGCGAGACCTGTAATGGCAAGCGATTCAAGAAAGATATACTAGAGGTCACGTTTGTAGATAAAAATATTGACGATATTCTGAATCTGACGATTGATGACGCCATGGATTTTTTCACAGCGCAAGGAGAAGATAAAATTGCTCGTAAAATCAAGCCGTTAAAAGATGTAGGTCTAGGATATGTGACTTTGGGACAAAGCAGCTCTACTCTGTCTGGTGGTGAGGCACAAAGAATAAAACTTGCTAGTTTCTTGGTTAAAGGAACAACCAAGGACAAGACGCTATTCATTTTTGACGAGCCTACAACAGGACTTCACTTTCATGATATCAATAAACTATTGGACAGTTTTAATGCACTTATTGAAAAGGGACATAGCGTGATTGTTATTGAACACAACATGGATCTTGCAAAATGTGCCGATCATATCATCGATCTTGGTCCCAATGGTGGTGCAGATGGTGGATATCTAGTGGCGTCAGGAACACCGGAAGAAGTTGCACAGGTAACCGAAAGTTATACGGCACCTTATATAGCAGAAAAGCTATCTTAGTAATCTAATCAATGATCTATGATGATTAAGCCTAGATTCCGCAGACGTGCGACGCCCAAAAGCATCAATACCGTTTTTCAACCACCAGGAACTATATCTTATGTAGGTGAACAACGCACAGAAGAGGTTACCACCGAGACCATTCTTTATAATGAACATGAGTTCTCACAGCAAGAAGGAATATTACTAGATCGTCTAGAGGATGACCAGGTCAATTGGTATAATATCGATGGAGTACATGATATCAATCTTCTTGAGCGTGTAGGTGATAAATTCAACATCCATCCTTTGTTACTAGAGGACATTGCAAACACAACACAGCGACCCAAAACAGAGTTCTATCCTGAAGGTATCTATCAATGTATCAAGATGATAAGCTATGATGCGACCCATCATGAGTTGATGGATGAGCAAGTAAGCATTTTATTGACTCAACATGCGGTTCTCACCTTTCAAGAAAAGACAGGCGACGTCTTTGAAAGTATCAGGGAACGCATTGCAAATTCACGCGGCCGCATAAGAACTAGTGGTAACGACTATTTGTTCTATGCACTCATGGACAGCATCATAGACCATTATTTTGTGGCTATTGAGCAAATAGGTGAATATCTCAACAATCTAGAAGATGAGATATTTGACGAGCCTGATAAGGAATCGTTAGAGAAAGTTCAAAAAAATAAAAGACTACTGCTGACATTGAGACGTGCGATCTATCCGCTTAGAGAATCCATAAGTCGCCTATTGAAAGAAGAAAGTCCTTTTATGGACAATCAGATTAAAAGTTACTTGCAGGATGCTTATGACCACTGTATTCAAATAATAGAAACAGTCGAGTCCTATCGTGAAATTAATGCTGGATTACGCGATATGTATTTATCAAGTGTGAGTCATAAGATGAATCAGATCATGCAGGTTCTTACCATCATGTCGTCCATTTTTATACCTATGACCTTTCTCGCAGGTATCTATGGGATGAACTTTGAACATATTCCAGAACTTACCTGGGAACACGGTTATAGATACTTCTGGATTATGTGTGGTATCATGTTTATATCCTTACTGGGATTCTTTAAATGGAAGAAGTGGCTGTGATTTATTATGCGTGCATACTATTTTGGCACGCGCTTTGTAATATGTATTACGAGAGTCATTTACAGAGTTTAAATTTCTTTCAAATAAAGTTTTTTGGTTGGTTAGTTGGAAATCCTGAGTAGTCTTCTTGACACTCGGGATTTCTTTTTACATAGGTCTTTCTAGTCTAATGAATATCTTTATCCTATGAAACAACTCTTTTACTTTATAGCGCTCGTACTATTAATTTCTTGCAACAATCCAGAATCGCAGACTAATGCTTCTCCAATTTCAGAAGTTTCAACAGACTCAATCGTGGAGACCAAGAAAATGAAAAAATTCCCAGAAGACTTTCTAGGAATCTATAAGGGTGATTTGATCGTTACAAATAGCGCTGGAGATCAAATAGTTCCTATGGAATTTCAAATGCTCGCTACCCAAAATAAGGATAAGTATATCTATAAGATCAAATACGGTGTTGAGAAAGAAACCCGCAACTATAATCTTGAGCGTACAAGCAATCCCAATCTTTTTTTAGTGGATGAAAATAATGGTATAATTCTCGAAAGTGCATATGCTAACCAGACACTCTACAGTATTTATGAAGTTCAGGGAAACCTATTGCAAAGCACAGAGATATTCTATGATGACCGCATGGAGTTTATGATAGGTCTGGCGAGAGTAAGAGACACTTCATTGACAGGAAATGAGGAAAGTGCGAAAGTTAAAAATTATCCGTTATCTGTAATGCAGCGTGCGACACTTATGAAGCAGCAGGATTCCACAGCTACAAATTGAAATTATTCTGGCACGGTTTAAAGTTCTAGAAGATTATTTTGAGGAAGAATTTTTAAACAATCACTTCGGCCGCTGACAAGGATTAAAAAATAAGACTTTAAAATTAAATTTTATCAGTCCACTAAAACCGCGTGTAGCCGTCTGAAATTAAACAACGCTCTTGAAAATCAAGAGCGTTTATGATATTTAATAGTTACGCTTTCGCGAAAGCTAACTTATATTATGCCATAGCTGCTGCTACACCAGCACTCATACGTTTATATATACCTTTATCTAGGCGTTCTCTAATAGCGTCAAAGGCATCCAGAGTTTCCTCGATATCTTGCATAGTATGCGATGCGGTTGGTATCAATCTCAACAAGATCAATCCTTTAGGTATTACTGGATACACCACTATACTACAGAATACACCATAGTTTTCACGCAGGTCTTTTACCAGAGCCATGGCTTCTGGTATACTACCCTTTAAGTAAACAGGTGTTACACAACTTTGTGTGGTACCTATATCAAAACCTCTTTTCTTGAGGCCTGACTGCAAGGCATTTACATTATCCCAAAGTTTTTCTTTTAACTCTGGCATCGTGCGCAACATGTCAAGACGCTTTAAAGCACCTTTAACTAGTTGCATTTGCAATGATTTAGCAAACATCTGCGAGCGCAGATTGTATTTCAAGTAATCTATGATCTCTTTATCAGCAGCAATAAAAGCACCTGTACTTGCAAGAGACTTTGCAAATGTGGCAAAGTACACATCAATTTGATCTTGAACACCTTGCTCCTGTCCTGCTCCAGCACCTGTTTTTCCTAATGTTCCAAAACCGTGCGCATCATCGACAAAAAGACGGAAGTTGTACTTCTCTTTAAGTGCGACAATCTCCTTCAACTTTCCTTGCTCACCGCGCATACCGAAAACACCTTCTGAAATCACTAGGATTCCGCCGCCAGTTTCCTCTGCGATTTTTGTCGCGCGTTGCAAGTTCTTTTCTATACTTTCAAGATCATTGTGCTTGTAAGTAAATCGCTTACCGTGGTGCAATCTCACACCATCAATGATACAAGCATGTGCATCGACATCATAAACGATAACATCATCTTTGGAAACCAATGCATCAACGGTAGATACCATTCCTTGATAACCGAAGTTCAATAGGTAAGCTGCTTCTTTCTCAACAAACTCTGCTAACTCGTCTTGAAGTTGCTCGTGCATATCAGTGTGACCACTCATCATACGAGCACCCATTGGGTAAGCACTACCATACTCTGCAGCTGCCTCTGCATCTACTTTGCGTACTTCTGGGTGATTAGCGAGTCCTAGATAGTCATTGACACTCCAGGTAATTACCTCACGACCATTAAATTGCATACGGTTTGCAATAGGCCCTTCAAGTTTTGGGAATACAAAGTAACCTTCGGCAACAGATGCCCATTTACCTAGTGGTCCTTTGTCTTTATAAATCTTATCAAATAAGTCTTTCATCCTACAAATTAAGTAGGCAAATATACGACAGAAACCGCATTATTCCTATGCTAACGAGCGATCTACGAAAGCGTTATAGTTAATAACTTGTTGAAATGTAGCGTGTTGAATTTGAAAGGAGTTGATACTGGAAGAAATGAAAATCTGTTAGTCTAATACATAATATACTCACTCATCGTCCAATCTCACATCGGTGACTTTATAAAATTGTTCGGGAAACAAATTTGCTGTACAAATGAAAATCCCTTCTTCCGATCGTTCCATTTGAAACGTGATGTTTATTCCTTCAGTCTTAAATTGATCAGGTAGTGTTGCGGTGATTATATCGTATTCAAAAAAATCAACCTCAATGGAATAAGCCGAATCGCCTGCATCTGTAGAACATGAAGCTGGACCGACAACTGTACCGTTCACCATGTCATTATCAGCATCATCATCTGATGAGCAGCTACTAAGGAAACATAGAAATATGGTGAATAGAATACCGATATATTTGAAGCGTTGAAGAAGAAAATACATATACTGAAAATTAATTATTAATCACGCCCTAAATTAATAACAATGATTTTATTTGAATCTTCATGAGTAGTGATAATAGTGAAGAAATATTCATACGATATTAATTTTTGCAACCTTGGTTTTGCAATATTCTCGGCATCACAGAAATAAAATTTTCGCGTTTTTGAATTTTCAAGTGCAAGTTTTTGAGTGTAGTACAGTTGAAATAAATTTAATTGATCCGCCAACTTGTTCCAGCCCTCATTTCTCCAATAACAGATATACTCCTCAATCTTTAATAAGTAATCTTCGTAGTTTAATTCTATAAAATCCGATTCAACGATACTACCCTTGATGATAGGACCGTACAACTCGATTACATCACTTTCTTCAGGAAACGATTTGAAATAGCTTTTAAATTTATCGTTCCTAATCTTGAGTTGATCATCACTATAGAAATATGGTTTTTTCAACAAACCGAATTTTAGGAGATCCTTAAGGCTAGCGTTCGGATTATCAGATTCCAAAACATTAAACACACCAAATCCATTCTCATCAATGATTTTGAATTCGTGCTCTATATGATTTAAAAGCATAAATGGAAAATAAACCTACTTCACATACTCGATCGTCTGCGATTCTGCGGTAGAAACTCGATCAAAGAAACCTTGCTCCTCCATCCATTGATCATTGTAAATCTTACTCATGTAACGTGAACCATGATCTGGGAATATGACTACCACGACAGAGTCTTTATCAAACATACCTTGCTTCTCTAATTGCTTAGTTGCTTGCATCGCCGCGCCACTGGTGTAGCCTACAAACATACCTTCGGTCTGTGAAATGCGGCGTGCCATGTGTGCTGCGTCCTCGTCTTTCACTTTGGTAAAGCTATCGATCACGTCAAAGTAGGTAGCCGTTGGTATCAAATTCTTTCCTAGACCTTCAATGCGGTATGGATAAATCTCGTCCTTATCAAATTCTTGCGTTTCATGATATTTTTTGAGAACACTACCATAGGCATCAACTCCAAGAATCTGAACATTTGGATTTTGTTCTTTGAGGTATTTTGCTGTTCCTGATATAGTACCGCCAGTACCACTACACGCTACAAGGTGTGTTATTTTACCTGCTGTTTGCTTCCATATTTCTGGACCAGTTGATAGATAATGAGCTTCTGTATTGAGCTCATTGAAATATTGATTGATATAGATACTATTCTTGATCTCGTTGTGTAGACGCTTGGCAACCTCATAATAACTACGTGGATCATCTGCGCTCACGTGTGCTGGACACACATAAACTTTAGCGCCCATGGACTTGAGCATATCAATCTTGTCTGCACTAGATTTTGAACTTACCGCAAGAATACAATCATAGCCCTTGATACGGCTTACCATCGCAATACTAAAACCAGTATTACCACTAGTGGTCTCGATTATGGTATCACCAGGCTTGAGAATTCCTTTCTTCTCTGCCTGCTCTATAATATGTAACGCGATGCGATCTTTGGATGAGTGTCCTGGATTAAATGCCTCAACTTTGGCATAATACGATCCTGGGAAATCTGCTACGGTGCTTGAAAGTTTTACAAGTGGCGTCTCGCCTATTAATTCAAGAACATTATTGTAGGCCTGTATGTCTCCGTTCATAAAGTTTGTTTATGCTTTGACTTTAAAAAAGCGCAAAACGTGGCAAATTTACATAAAAATTATCATCGCTCCTGATTCTCAAGATCTAGCAGGAAGGCAAACTCTAGCGCGACTTCTTTTAATGCGTCGTATCTACCAGAGGCACCGCTGTGTCCACTGGACATATCTGTTTTGAAAAGGATTTGTTGATCACCCGTATGATATTCACGCAAGCGAGCGACCCATTTAGCTGGCTCCCAATATTGTACCTGACTATCATGGTAACCAGTGGTTACAAAGGTATTAGGATAAGACTGACTACTCACCTGATCATATGGCGAGTACGACAGCATGTACTCATAGCTGTCTTTATTATTAGGATTTCCCCATTCGTCATATTCACCTGTAGTTAGTGGTATCGTGTCGTCCAGCATAGTTGTCACGACATCGACAAAAGGCACCGCAGCAAGGATACCGTTGTATAAATGCGGTGCCAGATTCATGATGGCACCCATTAACAATCCACCTGCAGATCCACCGCTGGCGTATAAGTGTCCCGCTTTCGCGAAAGCGTGATCCAACAAATATTCACTACAAGCAATAAAGTCGGTAAAGGTGTTGCGCTTCTCAAACATGCGGCCTTGCTCGTACCATTCACGGCCTAGATACTCGCCGCCACGCACATGGGCAATAGCAAAGACAAAACCGCGATCCAATAAACTAAGTCTAGAAATTGAGAAATAAGGATCTATAGTCGATCCATAACTACCATAGCCGTACTGCAGTAATGGATTGCCATCTTCCTGCTTCAAGTCTTTTCTATATACCAGACTTATTGGGATGCGCTTGCCATCACTCGCTGTTGCCCAAACTCGTTGGGAATCATAGTTGTTGGGATCAAAATCAGGATCCTCGATGGGTTGAGTTTTGAGAACTCGCTCCTCTTGAGTATCCATATTAAATTCCATAATTGATGGTGGCGTGGTGAGCGAATTGTAGGCATATCGCAGCCACACATTTTCAAATTGAAAATTGGCACTCGTATATGCAGTATAGGTTTCACTTGAAAAAGGTAAAAAATAATCCACCGTACCATCCCAAGCCTTGATTCGTATTCTATTGAGACCGTTAAATCGATCTGTAATCACCAGATACTTCTTGAAAATATCAATGTCTTCAAGAAGTGATTTAGGATCATGCGGTATGACGTCCACCCAATTTTCCATTTGTGGTGTCTCAATCATGGTTTTCATTACCTTAAAATTGAAGGCTCCATCCTTATTAGTCATCATGTAAAAGGAGTCTTGATAATGAGAAACACTGTATTCCATTTCAGGCACTCTACTTTGTATGACCTTGAAGGTGCTGTCAGGTTTTGCGGCCTCAATGTATCTCACTTCATCACTCATAGTAGATGAAGACTTGATCATGATGTACTTCTCTGACATGGTTTTATAGACAAAGGAGCTGAAGGTTTCGTCCTTTTCTTCATACACTACGGAAGCACTATCTACTGGTTGACCCCATAAATAGCGGTAGATTTTGTTTGCTCTTAAGGTTTGTGGATCCTTGCGAGCAAAGAACAAGGTCGCGTTATCATTTGCCCAGACAGAGCTGCCTGTAGTGCCAAGTACACATTCTTCCTTGATCTGGCCAGTAGAAAGGTCTTTCACAAATAAAGAATATTCCCTTCGGCCTATGCTGTCGACACCATAAGCCACCAAATTATTATTAGGTGAAATGTTGAGGCCAACTAGTTTGTAGAATTCGTGGCCTTCAGCCATTTCATTGACATTGAACAGTAGTATATCTTCATCAGTACCATCCTTGCGTCGGTAATAGAATGGATAGGACTCGCCTTGTTCCATCTTAGTAAAATACCAGTAGCCATTGTATAAATAAGGAACAGACTGATCATCTTCCTTTATGCGTGCTTTGATTTCTTCAAAGAGACTGTTCTTGAGCTCTGTAGTGTGAGCAGTCATTTGCTCATAGTAATCATTTTCTTCTTCTAGATACTGGATTACCTCAGGAGCATCGCGATCACGCATCCAGTGATAAGGATCTATGCGTTCATGATCGTGTTTGCTGTGTACGTGATTGATTTTTTTAGCTACTGGTGGCTTGATAGACATAGGGAATTTTACAGAATAAAAAGGCTGCAAGATAATCAACAGCACGCAGGTATATCAATTGCAGGGAACTCGTATTTTTGTAGTACAATTTAAAAAGAGCAGAATATGTTTGGCGATATGATGGGCATGATGGGAAAACTTAAAGAAACCCAGAAAAAGGTTGAAGAAACTAAAAACAGAATGACTACAGTCCTTATCGATGAGAAGTCTAGTGATGACCTTCTTAACGTGACAGTAACCGCAGATAGATCGATAAAGAAAATCGATATTGCAGATGAGCTGCTTGCTGATAAAGAACAACTTGAGGACTATCTAATAGTAACGCTCAACAAGGCCTTGTCAAGAGCTAGTGACATTTATGACAAAGAGGTCGCTGCTGTTGCCAGTGAAGGAATGCCTAACATTCCAGGTATGGACATGTTTAAATAGTGGATTAGTGGATTAGTGGATTAGTGGATTAGTGGATTAGTGGATTAGTGGATTAGTGGATTAGTGGATTAGTGGATTAGTGGATTAGTGGATTAGTGGAAGTTGAAATTTTGAGCTGAATCGAGAGATATTCTAAGGTATTTTCAAATTAAAATCAAACATTGCATTCCGATTCAAGTTCAATTACCAAATTCACTCATCAACCTCATAAACTCATCATGCTGCTCATCGGTATAATCTAGATGCGTTACTAGTCTCAACTTACCAGAACCCATATTACTGATGATGATATCATTTTTGGCGCAAAAATTCATCACGGCAATCTCGTCCTGAACCTCAAAGATCACTATGTTGGTTTCTACTGGTTCTACTTTTTCCACCCATGACAACGTGGACAAAAATGTGCCTAATGCTATTGCTTTATCGTGATCCTGTTTAAGCCTATCTATATTATGATCTAGTGCATAAATCGCCGCAGCCGCCATGTAGCCTGTCTGGCGCATGCCACCGCCCAAGACTTTGCGCACGCGCATCGCTTTTTTCATGATCTCAGCTTTTCCTGCAAGCACAGTGCCTTGTGGCGTTCCCATTCCTTTTGAGAAACAAACGGAAACTGTGTCAAATATTTCGCCGTATTCCGTAGGATTTTGACCTGTTTTGACTAGTGCATTCCACAATCTAGCGCCATCCAGGTGTAATCCCAACTCGTGCTCATCGGCAACCTCTTTGATCTCTTTTACAATATTCCAGTTATAACAAGCGCCGCCACCTTTATTGGTCGTGTTTTCTAAACAGACAAGACTGGTGAATGGACTGTGATAGAAATCTGGTGGGTTGATCGCATCCTCAACCTGCTGTGCGGTAATCATACCTCTAGAACCGTCGACTAGTTTACAGGAAACACCACTATTGAAAGACACGCCACCACCTTCATAATTATAGACGTGCGCGTACTTATCACATATCAATTGCTCGCCAGGTTGCGTGTGCATCTTGATCGCGGCCTGATTTGCCATGCTACCTGTAGGGAAAAAGAGCGCGTCATCCATCCCAAACATTTCGGCAACGCGACGTTCAAGCTCATTGACGGTAGGATCTTCCTTATATACGTCATCGCCAACTTCGGCATTGAACATGGCATCCAGCATGCCTTTGCTAGGCTTCGTTACCGTGTCACTTCTTAAATCAATCATAGTATATATTTGCGATGATGGTGTTGGATTACGCACTTGAGTTAGCTCTGCACACGCTTTCGCGAAAGCGGTACAACCACAAATCTAATAAACTATTCTAAAGCACCATTGCTTCTAGAAAGTTCCCTGCAAATAGCCGTATTTTTACCATCCAAAATTGTCCATTTATGATCACAGCAGACCAAGTAGCGCAACTCAAAGAACGTATCCTTGCGCTCAAGGATTATCTGCAAATTGAAGCTAAGGAGATCGAAATCAGAAATCTAGAGGAAAAAACCTTCTCGCCAGACTTCTGGAACGATTCCAAAGAAGCTGAAGGAATAATGAAAGTCTTGCGTAATAAAAAGGCGTGGACAACTGACTATGCAACCGCCATCACTCTCAATGAAGATCTAGAAGTGCTCTACGAATTCTTTAAAGAGGATGAGGCGACCGAGGCTGATGTGACCAACAAGTACAACGCCGCACTGGAACTTGTGGAAAAGCTTGAGTTCAAGAACATGCTTTCAAATGAAGGCGATGATTTAAGTGCTGTCCTTCAAATTACTGCTGGCGCTGGTGGTACCGAGTCATGCGATTGGGCAGAAATGCTCATGCGCATGTACATCATGTGGGCAGAGAAAAGTGGTTATAAGGTAAAAGAATTAAACCATCAATCTGGTGATGTAGCTGGTATTAAGACCGTGACACTAGAAATTGAGGGCGATTATAGTTTTGGTTGGTTAAAAGGCGAGAACGGTGTTCATAGATTGGTGCGTATTTCTCCGTTTGATTCAAATGCAAAACGTCATACATCCTTTGCATCAGTATACGTATATCCACTAGCAGATGATACGATTGAAATTGACATCAATCCAGCAGATATCTCATGGGATTTTGCTAGATCCAGCGGCGCTGGTGGACAAAATGTCAATAAAGTTGAAACTAAAGCCATACTAACGCACCATCCTTCAGGCATTATCATTCATAATTCTGAAACGCGATCGCAACTTGAAAATCGTGAAAAAGCCATGCAGATGTTGAAGTCACAATTGTATGAAATTGAGTTGCAAAAGAAGAATGCCGCTCGTGATGAGATTGAGGCCGGCAAGATGAAAATTGAATGGGGTTCTCAAATACGCAATTATGTTCTACATCCTTACAAATTGATCAAGGATGTAAGAACAGCACATGAGACTGGTAATGTAGATGCTGTACTTAACGGCGATCTTGACGCTTTCTTGAAGGCTTTCCTTATGGAGTCTGGACAAGAAAAACCTAGTGACCAATTGTAGGTATGTTGTGGTCGTGTATAGGTCATATTAACTTAGGATTGGCATTCTTGCATTGAACCTGTAGATAGCTTCGTGGTCTTAATGACTTACTTCTATCTATTATGAAAATTATCATTTCCAGCGTATTTCTTTTAGTTTGTCTTAATAGTCTAGCGCAAAAACCGGTAGAAATTAAGGGGAAAGTTATTGAGGAAACGACTGGAGCGCCGTTAGAATTTGCAACAGTTTCATTTGCTAGCAACGATCCTGATGTATCACCGCAAGGTGGTATTACAGATATTGATGGTAATTATCAATTTCTTGTTACCCCAGGAACATATACAGTCAAATGGGAGTTCATATCCTTTAAATCAAAATCTCAAGAGAATGTAATTATTAATGCTGATAGAGACTTCGGCATCACAACTCTTGCACAAGACATTGCTACTCTAGATGCAACAGTGGTCATTGCAGAAAAGACTACCGTTGACTTGAGATTGGATAAGAAGATTTATAACATAGGCAAAGACCTGACCGTGCGAGGCGGCACCGCAAGTGATGTTTTAGATAATGTACCATCCGTTTCAGTCGATGTTGAAGGTAATGTAGCATTGAGAGGAAATGATAACGTTAGGATATTAATTGATGGAAGACCTAGCGCTCTAGTAGGCTTTAATGGTGCTGAAGCCTTGAGACAAATACCGTCTGAAGCCATTGAGAAAATAGAGGTAATCACATCGCCTAGCGCAAGATATGATGCCGAAGGTACTGCTGGTATCCTCAATATCATTCTACGCAAGAATAGATTACAGGGTTTTAATGGCGTACTTAATTTGAATGCTGGTTATCCAGAGCAATATGGTGCTTCAATCAATGCTAATTATCGCACACAAAATTGGAATTTCTTTTCTAATACGGGTTATAATTATCGCACGTCACCGGGAAATGCTTCTTCTCAAACTGAGTTTTTCAATGGGACGTCTGAGAATGTATTTATAAATGAGCAGCGTGATTTTGATCGATTAGGTAGAAATTATTTTACCAGTTTAGGTGCCGAGTATTTTATAGATGACAGCAGTAGCATTATCGGTAATATTGTTTATCGATTAGGAAATGACGATGATGTTACCACGAACAATATCCAGCGATTTGCAGCAGACCGTAGTTTGAATGAGGCAACTTTTAGAGAGGAACAAGAAGGTGAAGATGAAGATAGCTTTCAGATAAGCTTTGATTATCAAAATGAATTAGATGATAATGGTCAAAAATTACAGGCCAGCATTCAATATTCTACTGATCTTGAAGAAAAGGTTTCAAACATTTTTGAACGTGAGACTACCACTAATACTATTAATGATGTTGAATTTGTCTTTGAAGAACAAGATGAGCGCGAGGCACTAATTCAAGTTGATTGGGAGAAACCTGTAGGTGAAAATATCCAATACGAGGCTGGTTATAGAGGTAATTACCGTCAGATCTCTAACAGTTTTTTTCTATCAGAAATCCCACAGGATTCATTACCCAATGGTGCATTAGTCCCAGATGCTGGTTTGAACAATACGTTTGTCTATGAAGAATTTGTAAACGCTGCCTATGGGCAATATGGTCAAGAATTTGGTGATTTTTCAGTTCTTGCTGGATTAAGATTTGAGCAAACTAATATCAATATAGATCAAGAAACTACAAATGTTACCGACACTAAAGAGTATAGCAGCCTATTCCCTACTTTGAATTTAGGATATGAATTTCAAGAAGGAGAGAATATTACGTTGGGCTATAACCGTAGGATAAGCAGACCACGTGGTAGATCTCTTAATCCATTTCCTAGTAGATCTAGTGAGTCTAATATTTTTCAAGGAAACATTGACCTTGACCCTACTTTTAGCAATGCTGTTGATCTAGGATACCTAAGACGCTGGAAAAAATTGACTCTAAGTACTTCTATTTACTACAATCGCAGTGATGATAATGTCGAGCGTATACAACAAGAAGTTTTGAACGATGATGGTACCGCTGCATTAACAGACAATGGTGATCAAATCATCAGACGATTTCCAGTAAACCTATCGACACAAGATAGATTGGGTTATGAACTTACCTTGACCTACAGACCATTTGATTGGTGGACCATCAATGCAGATGCAAACGTTTTTAGGGTTACCACAGATGGAGATTTTGATGGTCAAAATTTTGACTTTGAAAACACCACCTATTTTGCGAGACTCAATCAAAAGTTTGAATTGCCATTTAAAACTGATTTTCAAGCTAGAATCTTTTATCGCGGCGCATCTGAAGACGCACAAGGAACGCAAAATGGTATCGCTACAGTAAATCTAGCGGCTAGCAAGGATATTATTAATGACAAGGCATCGATTACCTTTAATGTAAGTGATTTATTCAACTCTAGACGTCGTGAATCTACAACGATTACACCCAACTTTATTCAAGACAGCGAGTTTCAATGGCGCGAGCGACAATTCACGGTAGCATTTATCTATCGCTTTAACCAGAAAAAGCAGCGAGAGCGCGGCGATCGCCGTGGCGACGGTGATGACGATTTTGAATTTGAGGGTTGATAAATTGTAAGAAACAACTCAACTAATTCTTAACATATAATACAGAATCCTTGACTTTACATAGATGCATATTTGTCTAAACAAATTATCATTATGAAAAAAATTCTTTTAACTCTCGTTGTAGCACTAGGTGCAGTAACGATCTCTCAAGCTCAAGAAATTTCTAAAAATGCTATCGGTCTTAGATTTGGTGATGGTGATGGTCTAGGTACTGAAATTAGTTACCAGCGCGGTCTGGGCGATAACAATCGTCTTGAGCTGGACTTAGGTTATGAAAACAACGATAGATTTGACGCTTTTAAACTTACTGGGGTATACCAGTGGTTATGGAACATCGACGGCGGTTTTAATTGGTATGCTGGTGTAGGTGGTGGTTTAGGAAGCATTGATATCGATGATGACTTTAGAGGTCGTGATGACGATGACGATGAATTCTTCTTACTGGCTGCTGGACAGGTAGGTATCGAGTATAACTTTGATATTCCGCTTTTAATATCACTTGATATAAGACCAGAGTTTTATTTCAACGATTTTAGAGATGATACTGAGATTGATATTGCACTAGGTGTGCGTTACCAATTCTAATCTTGTAATATGACAAATTAAAAAGGGAGCCAATTGGCTCCCTTTTTTGGTTTAGAATGTGACAACTACTTCTTTCTTAGGGTAAGGAACTTTGATGACTTTAAATGGTGTTGTCAAAGCCATGGTGACTTTCTCCTTTTTACCAGGATTTTGAACTTCAAAAGTGTAAGAGACACGCTCATCAGGATTTACTTGAACCTCACTAATGTTGATACTATGACCACCTGTATTAAATTGCCCAGCGTGCGCCACGATTATTGCTTCCTTGCGCCAGTTTACTTTAGGTAATTTAATTTTATTACCATTTGACTGCATCATCGCAACGAGAGCTTCTGCATCTTCTTTTGATCCTAACACTTCTACATCACGATCTTGCATACCACTGTTACTGCCTTCCATGATCACTTCATAGTAACTTTCCTGACCAAACATTTCGTTAGCATTGTGCTTCTTGCTTGATCCACAGGAGATGAGAAATGCTGTGCTAACTATTGCTAATAAGGCTTTGGTATAATTCTTCATATTGTGGTATAATTAATTGAATGTCAAATTGTTTTGCTTTCGCGAAAGCGGAATTCTTAAATTTCTCTAACACATCATCATCCTTGAGAATACTAATGGCATGTTGCGCCATTTCTTGGACGTTTCCCACATCACTCGTGTATCCAGTCACGCCATGGTCATTCACCTCAGGTAATCCACCAGTATTGGTCGAGATCACTGGCGTATGGTTCGCCATGGCTTCAAGCGCAGCGAGACCAAAGCTTTCCTTCTCAGATGGCAACAGGAATAGATCAGAAAAACACAAGATGCGGTCAATCTCTGTACTATTACCCAGCCATTTGATTTTGAGCTGTAGATTTTTCTTGCGTGCGTACTCTTCTGCTTCTGCGCGGTCTGTGCCGTCGCCTACCATTACTAGAATACTAGGTACTTCTTTCTCAATAAGTTCAAAGATCTTGACAACATCTTTAATGCGTTTTACAGGTCGCATATTACTGATGTGAGTGATGATACGTTCTTGTGGGAATGCCATAAAAGATCGATCGCAATTATCAAACTCTGTCTTGTAAAGCGACATATCGATGAAGTTGGGAACGACATTGATTTCTTTGGTAATGTCAAATAAGTCAAGAGTGTCCTGTCGCAAACTAGCAGATACCGAAGTAACCACATCGCTATTATTGATACTAAAGGTTACCGAGGGTTTATAAACTGGATGATTACCTACAAGAGTAATATCTGTGCCATGCAAGGTGGTCACCATAGGTAGATGGATATTTTGCTCCTTCAACATTTGCTGCGCCATGTAACCTGCATAAGCATGTGGTATAGCATAATGCACGTGCAACACATCAATCCCATATTCCTGTACCACATTGACCAACTTACTACTCAAGGCAAGATCATACGGCTGGTAATGAAATAACGGATATTCCTCTACATCAACCTCATGAAAGTAGATCTGATGACTCAACAGCTCAAGACGTACAGGCATTTTGTAAGTGACAAAATGTACCTCGTGACCACGATGAGCGAGAGCCGTTCCCAGCATGGTTGCTACTACACCACTACCGCCAAATGTTGGATAACAAACAATCGCAATTTTCATGAATGATATTCTTTACTCAATGATCGCATCATAGATTATTTGCTGAATTTTAGTCCTGATATCTTCCTTAATCAAATACCGATTGCTGGCATCTGGATGAACACGGTTTGCCAGGAAAACGTAAACTAGTTCCTCTTCAGGATCTGCCCATGTGTAGGCGCCTGTAAAACCACTGTGACCAAAGCTTTTATTACTTAAACAGTTACAGGTATTGCCTACAGTGCCGTCAATCGACGGCTTGTCAAAACCGACGCCGCGACGTACATCGTCATCAGCGTAATATTGAAAATTGAACTTATCAAACGTCTCTTCTTTAAAATATCGCTTACCACCGTAAGTTCCTTTTTGAAGGTACATCTGCATGATTTTGGCAACATCATTTGCAGTACTAAATAATCCTGCATGACCACCTATGCCACCTTGCATGGCAGCACCTTGATCGTGGACATAACCGTGCACTAATTGCCTGCGAAATAGCGTGTCATTCTCAGTAGGTGCGATTTGAATTTTAGGAAATCTCTTTAATGGCAAATAACCTGTATGATTCATTCCCATGGATTGGTAAAAATGGTCCTGGGTTAATTCATTCAGATCTTTAGAATAATAGCTTTCCACATAATCTTTCATCATGTAATAAGGCAAATCGCTGTATTTGTATCCTTCACGTTCCCGCAAATCGCTTGATACAATACGATTGAGCATGGTGTCGCTCACAATAGATCGAGCATAGAAATGGTCAGCTATTTCGGTTTGAAAGTCTTTTCTTCTAGATTTTGCATAAAGGTTGTCCAATGGCTCATTGGTAATAGAATCAAGCGTATACCTGTAAAAAGGTATCCAGGCTTGCAATTGTGCCACGTGAGAAAGGATTTGCTTTACCGTTAGCGTGTCTTTATTGGTATTAGCATATTTAGGAAGCAAACTACCTATGGTTGACTCAAGACTCATTACTTGCCGCTCTTCTAATTCCATGACCAGCGGTAATGTGGCCAGTATTTTAGTTACCGATGCTACATCATAAATATTATCATCTTTTACGGGCGTATTCATACTGTAATCCAGATGGCCATAATTTTTATCAAAAATTACTTTTCCCTTACGCGCCACAACGATTTGCATGCCTGGCGCACCTTTTTCTTCAATAGTAAGGTTTGCGATAGAATCAATTTTATTAAGCATTGATCCATTCATACCTACACTACTGGGCGTGTGACCATAAGAAAGTCTATTGATAGAGGTCACGTCGATTCCAGCACCTACTTTAAACTCACCAGAGCTTACGGGTAATCTACCTTCTATCTCACGAGCACCAAAAATCATTTGAGCACTTATCTTCTGGCTCCACTCGCTATTTTGATAAGACATCAAGACAGCTTCTATGGACTCAATACCAGTAAGTTGTTCAAGCATATATGGTCGCAAAAATAAGTCAAGAATGACGACATTTTGCTGTGCAAGTTGTTTGATCAGTTCAAGTTCTGATTTTTTGAGTGTGTATGATTTCCAAGGTGTTGCATTACTGCGATGAGCACCAATGATAATAGTATTATACTGTTGAGCGCGATTGAGAATGGTGGCGTTACTTCCTGAAAGCTGATCAACTTGAGTGTAACGCTTCAATTCCTTGAAAAACATAGATCCATCATCATCACCTACTTTGACATAAGCAATTTTTTTAGTCTCTAGATTTTTAATAGGTAGTAATGAATCTTGATTTTTTAGCAACGTGATACTGCTAGCCATGGCTCGCTCGTGAACTACCTCGTCGATTTCTTGATTGAGATCACTCACCAAATTTACAGTGTCAATTGGCTGATAATTAGCTAGACCTACTTTGTATTTGGTCATCAATATTTTCTTCACACTATGCTCTAGGCGATCCTTAGTAACGTCACCGTCAAGGATGGCTTTATTAATCAGCTTAATGGACTTTGGGATATCCTCAGAAATTAATAGCACATCATTACCTGCTTTAAAAGCTGCCAAATCAATAGCTCCAGGTTCACTGTAATTACTAGCGCCTTTCATATTGAGAGCATCTGTAAAAATCAAACCTTTAAAATCCAATTGTTCTTTGAGCATTCCAGTCACTACTTTCTTGCTGATACTGGTAGGATAACCAGATCTGCTTTCTAGGCTTGGAATATTCAAATGCGCCACCATCACACTAGCTAGACCATTATTGATCAGTTTTCTATAAGGATAAAGCTCTACACTATCAATGCGCTGCGCAGTGAATTTGACTGTCGGTAATGTTTTATGACTATCTTGATCTGTATCGCCGTGACCTGGGAAATGCTTTGCACACGCCAGTGTTCCTGTACTTTGCATGCCTTGCATAAATGCATAAGCCTTGCTCGTTACATTGCCACGATCCTCGCCAAAACTACGGTTCCCAATAATCGGATTCTTAGGATTTGTATTGATATCCACGTCAGGAGCAAAATTGATATGAACTCCTAGCCTTTTACAATGTTCGCCAATACGCTCGCCTACTTCATAGCTGCTTCTTTCAGTTTGAGATGCACCTAGGGTCATATTCCAGGGAAAGGCGTGTACGCTATCCAATCTCATCGCAAGACCCCATTCGGCATCCATAGCAATGAGCATGGGCGTTTTAGAGACTGCCTGTAATTCATTTGTTAAAGCAGCTTGTTGCATAGGGCCACCTTTTGAGAATATGATGCCGCCTATTTTTTGCTTCTTGACCAGTTCGCGCACTTTGTTGATATGCGCTGTTCCTTTATTGGAGAATAAATCCACCATAAACAATTGGCCTATTTTCTCCTCTTGCGTCAAGCTGTTGTACACGCTGTCGACCCATTGTTGTTGGGCTTGAACTTCTATGGCCTGTAGTGGTTGTCTTGCAAGTGCTGCTTGAGAGTTTGCTTTCGCGAAAGCAAAAACCCCTAAAATCAACAATACTATTCTATGCATTTGTGTAAATATCAATCGTATAAACAAGTTGTTTCAACAACCGTTCCCATTGACTTAAAGATATTGAAAATTGATGGGTGATAAGTGCAAAGTAAGCCCAAATATGTTAAGCTTGCTAACTAGTTTTAAAGGATCTTTCTAGAAAAATCGCGCATGCCAGCTTTCACTTGCTGGAACTTCCCAGTGATCTTTATACTCGCCTACGGTTTGTACTAAATTGTTAAATACAATAGTTTTTGCACTAACCGACTTTGCCTTAGCCATCTTGCGGAAGTCTGCTAGATCCTTGTAGGCGACATACTCGCCATTCTTAAAACTTACATTCATCTTATCCATAAGATCAACGTTATACTTCTTCTCGACGGCTTGAATAAAGTGCACTGATGCATCAATGCTACAACCAGTCGCTTGAGCACTTGATTGATCCAATCCTATCACAATAAAACGGTTGTATGGCAAATCATAAGCGGCTTGCAAATCTTGACCGTGCGCTGTCCATTGCTCCAGAAAGGCATCGAGCTCTTTCTTAAGTGTCGATAACTCCTCATCGCTTATGGTTCTATTTGCTTGATAGATCCATACTCGTGCATCGTCTGGTAATTCTTTAAAATCTGTGAGCATGCTTGTGATTATACCTTTAATTCTATTATTATAAGAATGATTATTTCTTTTCGGCTTTCTTAAGAAACAAGTAAGAGGTTAGAAACATTCCCAAAAACATAAACAAGGTATGGAATATCACCAACCAAATTGATGGCACAAAATCATCCATCAAATACCTGAAGCCAAAATAAAAAACACTAGTCAATGGTGCAGTGATAGTAGCAAATAACAACCTCACTTTTAGACTTGCTCTGTTCTCGTTGTTCGCAAGAAATCCCATAAGTCTATAAGTCTTCGGCAGTGGCGATAAGTTCGGCTAGGTCAAGTACTTCTACTTGCCCTTCTTTATTAGCAGCCTTGATACCGTCGCTCATCATCGTATTACAAAATGGACAAGCTGCGGCAATAACGTCTGCACCTGTTTCTAGAGCTTCTTCAGTGCGTTCAATGTTGATGTCCTTTTTACCTTCTTCTGGTTCTTTAAACATTTGTGCGCCGCCCGCACCACAACATAAACCGTTACGCTTACTGCGTTTCATTTCTACCAGCGCAGCATCTAGCTTTTCTATAAGGTCACGCGGTGCCTCATAAATATCGTTAGCACGACCTAAGTAACATGGATCGTGATAGGTGATTTTTTTACCCTTAAACTTACCGCCTTCAATTGTCAATTTACCAGTTGCGATAAGATCCTTAAGAAATGAGGTGTGGTGAATGACTTCATAATTACCGCCTAATTCTGGGTACTCATTTTTAAGTGTATTAAAACAGTGAGGACAAGCGGTGACAATTTTCTTGATCTCATAGCCGTTGAGTACCTCAATATTCATCATCGCCTGCATCTGGAATAAGAACTCGTTACCAGCACGTTTTGCAGGGTCGCCCGTACAGCTTTCTTCAGCTCCCAATACTGCAAACTCGACGCCTGCCTTGTTAAGAAGCTTAACAAAAGCCTTAGTTATCTTCTTTGACCTATCGTCAAAACTACCACTACAGCCCACCCAGAATAATACTTCTGGTTGTTTGCCTTGTGCAACATACTCTGCAACTGTTGGTACTTTTATGGTCTCACTCATGTTACTGTAATTTTGGTTGATGGTTTAAAGCCATCTTGTAATTGGATAGTTGATTGTTCAATCATTCTTTTTAAACGAATTGACGTTGATGTTTTTGCTTTCGCGAAAGCGTAATCCTTATTAATCCTTAAACACCTCAATGGTTGCTTTTTTCTCGACGAGATCTGTGAACTCGCCTTTATATCTAGTGGCACGCACCATATGATTATCAATCCAGTGGTAATTGCCGCCGCGAGGCTTTCCCATCAATAGACTGTGAAATTTAAAACCGTGTTTGTTCAACCAGTTTTCGGTCACTTCTCGATGCTCCTCAGTTCTTGATGTAAAGAAACAAATCTTGTGACCATTGTCGTACCAACCGTTCAAGGTTTCTAAGGCATCAGGAAAAGGCTCGCAGGTCTCCATGCGTTCTGGCTCTTCGTTAGGTACATCTTCAGTTACGGTACCATCTATATCAATCAAATAATTTTTTACGCCATCAGCAAGTACGGGACTTATCAGCGATCCATCTTCTGCTTTGGTTTCTATAAAATTGTTGTCGCTCATTATAATTCGTTTGCCCAGTTTAAACGGTCTTGTTGATTGTACGGCCATGGTGCGCCGTTGTTCTCGATGTTACTCATGGTAACGTTAAGCTCTGTAGGTGCTGCGCTGTTTTCTAATACTAGATAACGTCTCATGTCCATAATGATACTCAATGGATCGATACCTATAGGACAGGCCTCGACACAGGCATTACATGTAGTACATGCCCAAAGTTCTTCAACGCTTATGTAATCATTCAACAATTTTTTACCATCATCCTCAAACTTGCCTTTCTTATTTATGATTTCTCCTACATCTTCTAGTCGATCACGCGTGTCCATCATGATTTTACGTGGACTCAATTTCTTACCGGTAATATTTGCAGGACATTCTGCAGTACAACGACCGCACTCTGTACAAGTGTATGCGTTGAGCAACTGTACTTGATTCAAGTCAAATATA
The DNA here is from genome assembly GCF_003966335.1 of Nonlabens ponticola. NCBI lineage: Bacteria > Pseudomonadati > Bacteroidota > Flavobacteriia > Flavobacteriales > Flavobacteriaceae > Nonlabens > Nonlabens ponticola. Next base: position 2,155,346 of record NZ_CP034549.1, read on the forward strand.
TCGCTAGCTCCTAGGGATGCTGGTTCTTCATCTGCCGCCACAGGATCTGGTGCGGCAAAAGGATCTGCATTAGGATCCATCATGAGCTTTACCTCGGCAGTAACGGCCTCCATGTTAGTAAACTGACCTTTAGGTGTGAGTTTTGCAAAATACACATTGGGAAAAGCAAGCATGATGTGCAAGTGCTTTGACCAATATAAATAGTTCAAGAAAATCAAGATACCTACAATGTGTGCCCACCAGCATGCACGCTCAATTAAATGCAGCGTGTCAAAGCTCATACCATCAAATAATGGAGTAATCCATGAACTAATGGGGAAACTACCGGCCTGTACGTAATGAGTTGCTGCCTCGCTAGTAAACTGTCCAGCTGCGACGCCTTGCTGGATCGCAAGATCTGCGGCATTCATGGTAAGGAACAGCAACATCAATACCACTTCAAAGTAAAGAATATAATTGGCATCGTTTTTAGGCCAACCTTTAAGTTCACGAGCTAGAAAACGTCTGATATTCATCACGTTCCTGCGTATCCAGAAAATAATTACGGTAGCCAGAACTAGGAAAGCCAATATTTCAAAGGTCGCGATCAATACATCATAAAGACCACCCAAAAATGGTGCGAAAATCCTGTGCTGGCCCGTTAAACCATCGATGATGATTTCAAGCACTTCAATATTAATGATTACAAAACCTACATAGACCACGAAGTGCAGGATTCCAGCGATAGGCCTGCGTACCATTTTTGATTGCCCTAATGCGATGCGAGCAGTTTGTGCCCAGCGTTCACCCTTATTATCCGATCGATCTACTTCTCTACCCAACTTGACGTTGCGTATCATCCTGCGTATGTTTCTTGTAAAAAAACCTACCATACCTATAAGTAGTATGGCAAAAACGATCATTGGTAGGTACTCCATAAATTACTGGTTACGGTTGTCTGGTTGTACGTATTCTTCCTGCTTTTTACCAAAGACAGAAACGTTCACGTATCTCTTAGGGTTTAATTTGATGTCTTGCAGCAACATTTCTGCTTGACGAGTGGCACGTTCTAGGTTTGTGTACAATGCGTCGTCAGTCATGAGCTTACCTAACGAGCCTTCACCACTACTCACATCATCCAGCAAGCCATTGAATTTACCGATGGATGTTTCTAGGTCTGCCACTACTGCTGCTATCTCTACTTTAGAAAGCTCGTCAGATATTCCTGCAAAATTCTCTGTAGTACGATCAAGATTCTTAATGGTATTGCTCAATTCCTGCTCGTTGTTAGCCAGGAAACCATTTGCTTGATTAGATAATTGTCTTATCTCTACCAGCGTGCGATTGACCTCTTCTAGACTTTGTGTAATCGCCTTACGTGTATTAGGATTGAGTGTCCTGTTGACATTTGTAAGAACTGAATCTGCACTGACGATCATGTTTTCTATCTTATCCTTGAGCGGTAAGAATTCATCCATGATTTGCCCTTCAATACCGGCATCTGTTTTTGAGCTCAAGGTATCACCTGGTTGTGCCAATCTACTATCAGATTCAAAATCTGGAACAATGGCAAGTGCCTTACCACCTATAAGTCCAGTGCTGTAAACCGTTGCGGAACTTTCCTTGGAAAATTTAAATGATTCATCTACATGAAATTTTACCAATAGTCTACCACGACTATCTAGAAACGATATGTCATCGATATTACCAACTATAAGACCATTGATGGTTACAGGTGCAGATTTAGTAAGGCCTTCTACATTATTATAAACGGCATAAAAAGAGCGATCTGCTCTCAATAAGTTGCGCCCTTTAAGGAAGCTGTAGCCAAAAATGAATAATGCGATTGCTGCTACCGTGAGTAGTCCTACTTTAATTTCTTTTGTGAATTTCATTGCAAGGGCAGTTTCAACAAATGTAAAGATAAGATATGCCCAATGAATAAGGCTAACATTTATTTAGTAGTTAATTCTTACAACCTACTATACACGCCATTCTCGACAACGACAATGAACGCTGTTTTATAACCTTTCTTTATGGCTTTTGCCCTCAAGTCATTTGCCTTTTCTAGTGAGTCAAATGAACCACTGTAATAACGATATATATTACCTGATTTAACCCGACTAATTTCAGGTAACTTATTGAAGTTGTATGATTTTGCCGCAATAGCTTTACTTCCAGCTGCTATTTGAACTTTATAAATAGCATCATTGCTCACTGGATCAACGGCAACGCCACTTGTGTTTCCATCACTTACCGTGGATAAATTTACATCTCTGGTTTCCCTATACTTTAGGATACCATCATAAATACTCTTAACCACAGCGTCGTGTCCTTTTTTACTAGTCAAGTAGTCACGCTCGCTAGGGTTTGATAAAAAGCCTATTTCTATTAAGACACTAGGCATGTATGATTTGAGCAGCACTACAAACCAGTTTTGTTTTACACCACGATTGACTCGCTTTACATTTTGAGCAAAATTGCCTTGGATCATGGCAGCCAGTTCAATACTATCTTCCATAAACTGTTCTTGAGTTAACAAGCTTGTCACATATGCTGATGGATCATTAGGATCATAACCCTTATAGTTCTCCTCATAATTTTCTTCTAGTAGGATTACATTGTTCTCGCGCATCACCACATCAAGGTTGTCCTTACTTTTAGTTAGTCCTAGAACCCACGTCTCATTACCATTTGCTTGACTCTTATGAAAACTGTTACAATGAATGGATACAAAAAGATCTGCTTTTGCCTTATTGGCGATATCCGCACGTTTATTAAGTGGTATGAAAACATCAGTCTTGCGGGTATAAATCACCTCAAAACCACCATGAGCTTCCAGCTTTTTCCCTACTGCTAGTACTGCCTTGAGTGCGACATTTTTCTCATAAACACCATGATGTGAGTTACCGCCATCATCGCCGCCGTGTCCGGCATCAAGGACCACAACAAACTTTGCCATACCATCCGGTGGATTGAGATTAGAATCAACAGCTGCAGCAGTCGATGCCATTGCGGTGATAAAGGCAATAAAGAAAAATATGTTCGTTCTCATAGGGACTATAAACATTGTGAGTGGTTTGTTTTTATTATGCTTTCGCGAAAGCGTAATTACCAAAAATCACTTTGAAATTATATGTAGTTTTGACAATTCAAAAACCAGACCATTTCCATTAACGAATATACCCTAGTATAGATTGCATTCCATTTACAGGCATATAATTTTATTCATAGTCTTTTTAACAGGAAGTGCGGTAATGGTGGCTCAAGACGTGCCTAATTCTGGTAAAGAAATTGAACCAGTTAGAGAGATTGAGCCTGGTGAAGAAGTAATACCCAAACCACCTATAATTGAGAGTGATAGCATTGAAAATGATAGTCTCAAGAACCCCAATTATCTAGAATACAAACTAGAAACACAGGCCGCAAATTATAGACGCCTAGATCGACGCAATAATACCATCACGCTGTATGATCAAGCAGTGATCATATACGGTGATATCAAATTAGAAGCTGGTAAAATTATCGTGAATAATAATACTGGTGATGTGTTTGCCTATGGTATTGTTGACGACAGTACAGGGGCTTATGTGCAAACGCCTGTTTTTACCCAAGGTGCCAACGTGGTCAAACCTGACAGTATTGTTTTCAATAAAAACTCTCAAAAGGCGCTTACCTACAATAGTCGCACAGCCCAAGGCGAGTTCAATGTAGTTGCAGAAGTCACTAAAAAAGTAAATGATTCCGTTTTCTTTATGCGTAATGCGAGATTCACTACCTCAAAAAACCCAGAAAATCCTGAGTATTATTTCCTGGCGCGCAAGATCAAGTTTGTACCTAAAAAGAAAATCGTCACGGGTCTTGTCAACATGTACATTGCTGATGTCCCAACACCAATTGGTTTACCATTTGCCTTTTTCCCGATGACAAGCGAGCGTCGCAGCGGTATTATACTGCCCTCATTTGGTAATAATAATAGTCAAGGCTATTTCTTGCAAAATGGTGGATACTATTTTGCCGTTAGCGATTACTTTGACCTTACGGTTCTAGGTGATTATTTCACAAATGGTAGTTATGGCGCGCGTGTAGAGAGTGATTATAAGGTGCGCTACAAGTTCAACGGTAGCTTGAGATTCCTGTATGAAAACCAACTTAGAAGTGAGCGTGGTTTTTCTGACTTTAATCAAACTAGTAGATATAATATCAACTGGGTTCACAATCAAGATCCTAATAGCAATCCCAATTCTAGATTTAGTGCTAGTGTGAACTTAGGTAGCTCTACTTTTTTCCAAAATAGTTTTAACCAGACAAATCAAAGTGCTTCATTGGTTAATACGCTGGCCAGTTCCATTTCTTATTCTAAAACCTTTCCTGGAGAACCACAGATTAATCTTAACACCGCAGTCTCGGTGAATCAAAGTACCCGTGATAATCTGGTAAACCTAACCCTACCGACTTTTCAAGGAAGTGTCTCCAGAGTATTCCCATTTGCACCTAAACAAGGTTCTAAAAGTGGCATTATCGAGAACATCAACCTGCAATACAACGTACGTGCAGAAAACCGAGTTACCACAACTGACGACCGCATCTTTAGCTCAGACGTAGTTGAAAACGGCCGCATGGGCGTGGAACATAGCATACCTATATCCACTAACTTTAAGGTAGCCAAATTCTTCTCAATAAGCGCCAACGCCAGCCTTGAAGAAAACTGGGTGTTTGAAACCATTGATCAAACGCTGTTTTTAAATGAAGACAATAGGATCGAGACCAGACGAGACACGATAAGTGGTTTTGATCGCTACCTTACTTATAGGTATGGTGCCAATATAGGTACCACGATCTATGGTAATTTCTCCTCATCAAATCCTGATGCAAAATTTGCCGCAGTACGACACGTCATACGTCCTAATATAAGCTACAGTGCCAACCCTAGTTTTGATCAATTTTATGAGCAATTGCTTGATGAGCAAGGATTAGACATCAGTGAAGAAGAAAGATTTTTCTCGAGATTTGAAGGAACATTAGCTGGCGCACCTAGCCAAAATTTCTCTAGCAGCATAGGTTTCTCAATACAAAATACTCTAGAAGCCAAAGTACGTGACAAGGACGACCCAGATGCAGACTTGAGGTTAGTAAAATTGATTAAAAGTTTGAATTTAAATACTGGCTACAATCTTGCGGGTGATTCTCTCAATATCAATCCGGTAAGAATAAGTGGTGTGATCCCATTGACTAAAAAGGTGGATTTAAACATGGATGCTAATCTAGATCCATATGCTCTTGACAACAACAATCAGCGTGTGGATGAATTCAATATTGATAACGGCGGTAGCCTATTTAGATTGACAAGAGCTGGCGCGCGAGTCAATTTTAAATTAAGTAACAAAGACTTTGAAAAAAATACGGAGGAAGAAGAAGGTGAAGAATTGAACCGTGCAGACAATACCACATTACGCAATGGTGGTCGTGAGGATGATCTCTTTGGCAAACCTATCGATCCTGCTGACGGTGTTTATTATGAGGATGAAGAACCTGTAGAAGAAAACGTCGATATCGACAAGAGCCGCTATAGATTTAAGATCCCATGGTCACTCAATGTCGCCTACACAATGACGTACAACAATGCTCAACGTCAAAATGAGATCAATCGTCAAAGTCTCATGGTAAGCGGTGATCTAGAACTATCACCGCGCTGGAGTATAGGTGGTAACACTGGTTATGATTTTGCCAATAAAGGAATCTCGTTTACCACATTGAGATTTCAGCGCGATCTAGAGAGCTTCCGTATGAGTTTTAATTGGAATCCTATAGGAGATCGACGCAGCTGGTTCTTCTTTATAGGAATAAAGGCTGGTGCTTTAAGCGATATAAAGTACGACCAGCGACAGCAGCCTGACCCAAGGTTCTAGACGATACACTCAAATTTTCACTTAGTTAAGAACAGGTGTCTCCTTTAAAATCTCCTTCAAGAATTTCCAGAATTTTTGAACTGATTTGATTTCTACAAATTCGTCTGGACTGTGTGCTCGTCTTATATTAGGGCCAAAGGAGATCATGTCTAAACCTGGATAACGCTCGCCCAGAATGCCACACTCCAATCCTGCGTGACAAGCCACTACCCTAGGCTTTTCTTGAAACAGGATTTTGTATTGAGCCTCGGCAATTTTGAGCATCTCGCTGTTCAAATTTGGCTGCCAGCCTGGATAATCACCAGTAAATTCGACGTCAAGACCATTGAGACGCATCACACCGGCGATGGTTCCTTTTAGATCATCTTTCTGGCTCTCGACTGATGATCGAGATAGACAGGCAACTTCTAAAGCACCATCTTCCAAAACGACTCTTGCAAGATTATTACTGGATTGCACCAAGTCATCAAAATCGGGACTCCAGCGGTAAACACCATTGACTATTCCCAACAGCATGTAAATAAGGTTTGCGGTATCAATTTCGCTTAAGGCCTTATGACTTTCGGTACTTTCAATCTCGATAGACATGTTAGGTTCCAGACTTTCATATTCAGCAAGAATTGCAGTTTTACACCTTTTAAATGCATCAATGATTTTTTTGTTCTCGCTTTCGCGAAAGCTAACCACGCTAACTGCTTCTCTAGGTATAGCATTTCTCAAACCACCGCCATTAAATTCCTGCAAGTGGATTTTACCATTGTTGCGCATGGCGTCCATAAGGCGTGTGATGATCTTGTTAGCGTTAGCTAGACCTTTATGAATATCCATACCGCTATGACCGCCTTTGAGACCTTTTACAGTAATCTTGTGCGCTTTAAAGTCGTTATCTAGACCTTCTTGAACATAATTTCTCGTTCCCGTTATATCGACACCACCAGCGCAGCCCACATCAATCTCGTCATCTTCCTCAGTATCAAGATTAAGCAGGATGCTGGAAGTGAGAACTTTTTGGTCGAGCTTTTTGGCTCCAGTCATTCCTGTTTCTTCATCAATGGTAAACAGTGCCTCGATAGGTGGATGCGGTAAATCAGTCGATGATAGAATCGCCATAATCGCGGCAACACCTATACCATTATCGGCACCTAGCGTGGTGCCACGAGCCGTGACATGACCATTTTCTATGAGCATGTCTATGCCTTGTGTATCAAAATCAAAGGTGGTATCATTATTCTTTTGATGTACCATGTCTAGATGCGATTGCAGGATGACGCTTTTACGCGATTCCATTCCGACGGTGGCTCCTTTCTTGATGATGACGTTGCCTATATCATCCACAATGGAGATTAAATCGTGTTTTGCGGCAAAATCCAACATGAATTGTCGCACGCGCTCTTCCTGTTTAGAAGGTCGTGGTACGGCATTTAGATCTGCAAAATGGTTCCAAAGTGACTTAGGTTCTAGCTCACGTATTTCTTTACTCATGTTCTCGTATTTGCTCATTTGTATGTACAAGAGCAAAATACCATGCGCAACGCGGTATTCCCGTGAATTTTATATTAAAAAAATACGTCTATTTAGTAGCTCGCAGCATCTCTCGTTTGCCTGGTGGCCCAGCTAAACGTTCTACCTTAAAACCAGCTGCTTGCATATTACGGCGCACTTGTCCAGCGGCACAATAAGTAGTCAATACGCCTTTTTCCTTCAATGATTTGTAAGCTGCATTGAAGATTTCCTGACTCCACAATTCTGGCTGGGTGCGCGGCCCAAAGGCATCAAAATAGATAAGGTCGTATTGATTTAATTCTGCAAAGTCCTCAAATTTGAGCTGGCTTTTAATTAAATAAAAATTGGGTCTCAACTCTATTTCCTTTTCCCAAGCGGCAGCATGCAAGTCAGTATATAAAGACTTATCAGCAACTAGCTCGCCATAATCCATTGCAGCAATTTCCTCATCGGTTATTGGAAAAGCCTCTATGCCTTTATAATATGTCCTAATTCGGTGCTCCTCGAGAAATTTTACTGTGAGCATGGCATTAAGTCCAGTGCCTAGGCCATACTCTAAAATGGTTATTGTGTTTAATGCCTCAAGATCACCTAATCTTGTATCCAGCAAATACCTTAAACCTGTTTGTATAAACACGTGACGCGCTTCTTGAAGCGCGCCGTGTTTAGAATGATATTGTTCATTGAGGTCTGGCATGTGAATAGTTTTGGAACCATCACCAGTCACCATGATCTCTCTTTTCATTATTCCGCTGTTTGAGTTTCAGGTGTGAAAACGTCTGGATTCTCATAAGATTCAACAAGTGCGCCATCTGCTTCAAAAGCTAGGGTCACTTCATCTTCTGTAATCGCATCAATTTCTTCCTGGCTCTTTTTGGCATCCATTGCATAGTGCTTCAAGTCTTCCATAGGCGTGATAGATTTGTAGATTTTACCATTAAGCACTACCTCTTTACCTTGTGAATCACGCGGTAGAAAGAATCCATAATCCTTGAAGGTCACTCTGGCTTCTTGACCATTCTCTAGTGGTATCTTGATCCAGCAACCTTTTTTTGCGCAAACCTCATTCACTATAGTTTTTACTTTTACTTGCACGGTATCTGCTGGTTTGAGCAATTCATAAACGTCCATCAACTCGGCAGATGTCATGACGGTCTCGTCATCAATCTCATCGCCGTAGGATAGGTACGCCACTTCTTCTACTTGTTCATCATTAACAGCAGGCATTTCTTCTTGTTCAGATTCGTTCCTACAACTAGTAATTGCGATTGCTACAATAAAAAGGGTGATAAAATATTTCATTGTTATTATTTAGCTACAAAATTAAGAATTTGACAATGATAAATTAATTGGAGTATCCATTATCTTTGCAAAAAATTAAAAAACTGATGACAAGCACTCACGACATCGTTGTAGATCAAGTTCAAGAATCAAGAGTTGGCACGACCAATTTTGATAATTTGATTTTTGGAAAAACCTTTACAGACCATATGCTGGAATGCACGTGGCGCGATGGCAAATGGGAAACCGCTCACATCAAACCTTACGGGCCTATTATGGTAGAGCCTAGTAGTAAAGTCTTTCATTATGGGCAAGCTATTTTTGAAGGTATGAAAGCCTTTAAAGATGCTCAAGGCAACGTGCATCTATTTAGACCAGAAGATAATTGGATACGTTTTAATGAAAGCGCCAAGCGTCTTGCAATGCCTACCGTACCAGAAGAAATCTTCATGGATGGCCTCAAGAAACTTGTAGATCTAGATCGTGAATGGGTACGACAAGGTGATGGCGTGTCGCTATACTTGAGACCTTTTATGATTGCCAGTGAGAATGGAGTTGCCGCAGCACCATCGACTGAGTATAAATTCATGATTGTTATGTCACCAGCAAGAGCTTATTATAGAGGCGATGTTAGGGTCATCATAGCTTCTCAATTCTCTCGCGCTGCTGATGGTGGTGTAGGTTATGCCAAAGCCGCTGGAAATTATGCCGCGAGTTTTTATCCTAACAATCTCGCGCTGGAAGAAGGTTACCAGCAAATCATATGGACAGACGCTGCAACTCATGAGTATCTTGAAGAAGCTGGTACCATGAACATTTTTGTACGCATAGGTGATAAGCTATTGACCTCACCACACAATGATAGGATTCTCAATGGTGTGACGCGCCGCAGTGTCATACAGCTGGCTAAGGATCATAACATTGATGTAGAAGAGCGTAGAGTAAGTGTCAAAGAAATGAATGAAGCCGCTGCTAACGGTGAACTTAAAGAAATTTTTGGAACAGGAACAGCCGCTGTGATCGTGCCAGTATTAGGTTACAAGCATGAAGACTTTGTGCATGACTTGCCTGCCGTGGACGACAGCTATGCTACATTATTTAAACAAAAACTGAGTGACATACATTACAATCGCGTTAATGATGAGCATGAGTGGCTTGTAAAAATCTAAGAAACTTAAAAGCCTCGATAAGAGGCTTTTTTTATGCTTGATTGTTGCAGGTAGGCTATTTTTAACCTTGCTTTCGCGAAAGCGGAACAAACCACCCACTATTTTTACACTTCATGGAATTTAAGATAGAGTCAGACTTTCAACCTACTGGTGATCAACCGGCAGCCATCAAGAAGTTGGTAAAGGGAATTGAGAATCAGGATCGATACCAGACGCTGCTGGGTGTGACTGGTAGTGGTAAGACGTTTACCATGGCAAACGTGGTCGAGAGTGTACAGAAGCCAACACTGGTATTATGTCACAATAAAACACTGGCTGCTCAATTATACAGCGAGTTCAAATCGTTCTTTCCTGAGAATGCGGTTGAATATTTTGTTTCCTATTATGATTATTATCAGCCAGAAGCATTTATACCAACTAGCAGCACGTATATAGAGAAGGATCTTTCTATCAATGAAGAGATCGAGAAGATGCGATTGAGCACAACTTCTTCTCTACTTTCTGGACGTCGTGACATCATTGTCGTAGCATCAGTTTCTTGTTTGTACGGTATAGGGAATCCTATTGAATTCCAAAAAAACGTGGTGCGTCTGGCCAAAGATCAAGTTATAGCTCGAACGGACTTGCTCAAGCAATTGGTTCAAAGTCTTTACTCTCGCACAACAGCAGAGTTCGGCCGTGGAAACTTCCGCATCAAAGGCGATACGATTGATGTATTTCCTAGCTATGCAGATACGGCGTTTAGAATACACTTTTTTGGTGATGAGATTGAGGAAATCGAGCGTTTTAATCCTACGGACGGTCGCGTGATTGAAAAGTACGAGCAAATCACAATCTATCCGGCAAACATGTTTGTAACATCACCAGACAGATTGCAAAATGCGATCCACTCGATTCAAGAAGACCTTGTCAAACAGGTGGAATATTTCAAAGAAATAGGCAAGCCTCTTGAAGCTAAACGTATTGAAGAACGTACGGAGTTTGATCTAGAAATGATACGTGAACTAGGCTATTGTAGCGGTATTGAGAACTACAGTAGATACCTGGATGGTAGAATGCCTGGCACGAGACCATTTTGTTTGCTGGACTACTTTCCAGATGATTTCTTGATGGTCATCGATGAGAGCCATGTGAGCGTTCCACAAGTGGGCGCTATGTATGGTGGCGATAGGTCTAGAAAAGTTAATCTGGTAGATTACGGCTTTAGATTGCCAGCCGCCATGGACAATCGTCCACTCAAGTTTGAAGAGTTTGAAGCCTTGCAAAACCAGGTAGTTTACGTGAGCGCCACACCGGCAGACTATGAGCTGGAGAAAAGTGAAGGTGTTGTGGTTGAGCAGATTATAAGACCAACAGGATTGCTGGATCCCATTATCGAAGTAAGACCTAGTCAAAATCAAATTGACGACCTGGTTGAAGAAATACGCGTGCGAGAAGAGCGCGATGAACGTGTCTTGATTACGACGCTTACCAAGCGTATGGCAGAAGAGCTTACCAAATACCTTACTCGCATCAACGTGCGCTGTAGATATATTCACAGTGATGTTGATACCCTTGAACGGGTAGAGATCATGAGTGACTTGAGACGTGGTTTATTTGATGTGCTAATAGGAGTTAATTTATTGCGTGAAGGTCTTGACCTACCTGAGGTTTCTCTTGTAGCGATTCTAGATGCTGATAAAGAAGGTTTCTTGCGCAACAATCGATCGCTCACGCAAACCATAGGACGTGCCGCACGTAACGTTAACGGACTTGCCATTTTATATGCTGACAAGATCACAGAAAGTATGCAAAAGACAATCGACGAGACAGAATATCGTCGATCAAAACAAATTGCTTACAATGAGGAACATGGACTGACGCCTACTGCGATTAAAAAGAGTCTAGATAGCGCACTTGCCGGAAAAACCAAAGCCGTATACGCCATAGAGGAAACGCTCAATCTCGCTGCCGCAGAAGAAGAAGCTAGCTATATGAGTGTAGGCGATCTTGAGAAGAAAATACGCAGTACTCGCAAAAAAATGGAGACTGCGGCTAAAGAATTGGACTTTATGGAAGCGGCACGTTTACGCGACCAAATCAAGATGTTTCAAGAGAAATTAGCTGCTGAAAAAGCCAATTAATTCTTAATTCATTGGACGATTATTTTATTGCTTTCAACGTTTATTTAAGACCACCTACCACTTGAAACGTTTAACTGCTTAATTGCAGGTAGCACAAGGCTTTACGCCAGTTTTCCACTGTTATGTTTTCTATTTTTACAGACTATTTCAATAGAAATTTCTGAAAATGAAACATTTATATTCTACTCTACTTATTTGTTTAATCGGGTCTTTTGCCACTGCACAAGTCGGTCTAAATACCATCACACCTACAGCAGACCTTGAGATTGTCTCAAAAGCCTCACTTGAAGCTGGTGAATACAATGGTGTTATCTTACCTCGAGTTACAGCGCTTCCTGTGTCTGGCGATGCTACTTTTCCTACCGCTAATCAGCGAGGATTGATGCTTTACCTAGATACTACCGATGGTACCGAAGGTATTTATATGTTTGATGGAACTCAGTACATCAAGCAGGAGAACGCAGCACCTAGCAGTGCTTTTTATAACGATGGATCGACAGATTTCGCTACCACAGTAGATGCTGAAGCATTTAGAACTGGAAGAACCAGATTTGGTAGAGATAGTTCAACCGCAGCCATAGTAACTATTGAAAATGAAACTGGTGCTAGCCAAGATCGCACCACATTGAGCGTGACTAATAGGCATACAAGCTCTGTAGGCAACAGTTTTGGTATTAGTATCAACAATACGGCTTCAAGTGACAATAAAGTAGGTATTCTTAACAATGTTTCTTTATCTGGTGACGGCGTACATACTGGAATTGAGAATATTGTTGCAGTAAGAGACGATAATGCTCCAGAAGTTGAAAATTATGGTTTAAAATCTGTGGTAGGTGATGCTGCAAGTACAGGAACTATTTATGGGGTTTACAGCGAAGTAAATAGTGATGCGGCTGCCACGGCTTATTCAGGTTATTTTGTCGGTTCAAAATTCGGTATCCGACAAGATAATACAGCTTCATCTGCAGGATATGATTTAACTACAGATACTGGTACCGCTGGTCAAGTTCTAACAACTGATGGAGCTGGTCAAGCTACGTGGGCTGATGCCAATACTCCTGCCACTATTTATGTGAAGGCTACAGGTTCGCAATCATCGCTTTCCAACCCAAATCAAAATAATAGTATGGATGATTGGAACGATTTAATCTACGCGACTGAAGTTGTCGATGATGGTTCTGGTTACGATAATAATACTGGTATCTTCACGGCGCCTGTTGATGGAATATATCAAGTCAATTCCATGTACGTTATTACAAGTGCAAATGCCACTGTAGATCAATTCGGTATCGGCATCCAGGTAGATCCTGATGGTGTTGGAGGTCCTTCTGATTTTGATTTTGTTCTGATTAGCGAACCAAATCATAACGGTAATGGTGAGGTGTATAGAAATTTACACACTACTGTCAAACTTGATGCAGGTGCTAGATTGAAAGTGCAACTCAAAATGCCAGATAATTACGGCTCAGTCAATCTGAATACTTTTGAAGGGAAAAATCAAATTACGATTGCAAAACTTTAATAGGCTTTTTTAAATATTACAAAAAATCCCAGCCTATCGGCTGGGATTTTTTTTGCTTAGAGCTCATCCAATCTTCTATACCATTATTTAAGCGAAATCATACGCTTAGGCTGTGGTAAAGCTTCTTCTTTTTTGGGAAGAGCTACCTTCAAGATACCATCTTCATAGTTTGCGTCGATCTTATCCTGATTAACCGTTTCTGGCAAATTGAAGCTTCGCTTAAAAGATTTCTTTACAAACTCCTGGCGAGTAAACTGCTCAGTAGCTTCCTTTTCTTCAGTCTCTACCTCTGCATAGATGCTCAATACGTCTTGATCGATCTCAATGCTCACTTCATCCTTGCTAAAGCCCGGTATCACCATTTCTAGTGCGAAGTGATCATCACCTTCAGCAATGTTTACTGCTGGTTGGCTCGCTCTTACCGCGCTACCGCCTGCATAGTCGTTATTAAACATATCATCAATCAATGATGGTAACCAATTGTTTGCTGTTCTATGTGCTAATTTCATAATATCAATTTTTAAATTATGATTAGCTACAGTCAATTCAAGTACCAAAACAAAAAAGCGACACAATGTCGCTTTTTGTCCTGAATAAAATGTCAACTTGTCTTAGTTGCTCGTTTGCGTATGTATAGAAAGTAGCTCCGTAGGTGGTATATCTCCATGTGGATACTGTTTCATTTTAGCCAATAGCATAGCCACCGTACTTTGTCTTATCCCATATTTAAGAGCCACCTCGTGTAAAAACTGAAGCTCTCCATCGTCCACAACACCATCAATATGCATCATGAGCATCAGTCGATGAAAATGAACGATGCGCTGTGTGAATGACTTAGGCGGTGAAATTTTACCCGTTTCGGGATGCTCAATCATTTGTAAGACCTGATCATCATCAATTCCCAATCGTTTACCCAAGGCTTTGATGAATTCTATTTCCTCTTTCTTTAAGTGAGCGTCGGCATGAGCCATTTTAATGAGCTCAACAAGTATGTCTTCTTTCTCTTTTTCAGTATAATTCATCACAGCTGCTCTTTTTGTGAAAATACACAATACTTAGGAAATCGTTAACCATCGAGGTTGTGGCTCTAGCTTACTTTTAACATATGAAGAAAATCTTTTTCCGCGTACGCTCCTTTTTCAACATCATCACCAGCAGCATCGCCTTCTACCCTACTTTCTATGCGGTGACTGCGGTTATTTTAGGTATCGTGATGAAATTTGCAGAGCAGTCCGGTATCTCAAAATATCTTTCTGACCACGCACCATGGCTAGTAGTAAGCGATGCAGATACCGTTAGGAACATTTTAAGTACACTTATCGCCAGTGGATTGAGCATGCTGGTATTTTCATTCTCAATGGTAATGCTTTTATTATCACAGGCGGCAAATAATTACTCGCCACGCGTTCTTCCCAGTCTTATCGCTAATAGAAGACACCAGACGATCCTGGGAACATTTCTAGCGATGATTTTATACAACATGATTACTATACTGGGTATTGAATCCAAGTCTGATGGATATACCATGCCAGCATTGTCGGTATTTATAGGCGTATTATCGGCGGTTATCGCACTAGCTGCCTTTGTCTATTTTATTCATAGTATCTCTACAAGTATTCAAATTAATCAAATCCTCAAAAAGATTTATAACGTTACTAACGAGCGACTTCAAGAAGTGGTTGATGATTCGGAGGCAAAGAATGATTGGCCAGATACTGATGATTGGAATATTTATAATTCAAAACAAAACGGGACACTTCAAAATTATAGCGCCGTTGCCCTACAAGGAATGGCAGAAGAGTATGATATCAAATTTGAATTTATCATCATCAAGGGACAATACATATTTGAAGGGCAACCTATTGCCAGAACCAGTAAAAAATTGACTGATGAGCAAGAAGAAGAACTCTATAAAAACTTCAACTTCAATGAGTCTGAACTTGTATATGATAATTATGTCCTAGGTTTTAAACAAATTGCTGAAATCGGCGTCAAGGCAATGAGCCCAGGAATAAATGATCCAGGAACTGCACTGGACACAATCAATTATCTCATGGAGCTTTTTGCACTGCGCATGAAGAAAAATGATAACACTATCATACGTGCAGAAGATAGCGAAGAGCCTCTAATAAAAGTAAAAACGGTTGACTTCACAGATTTGCTCTACCAAACAATGGTGGCTTATCGTACCTATTGTAAACACGACATGGTTGTGATGCAAAAGCTGTTTCTCATGATGAAACACCTTGCACAGCAAGAAGCCATTCACGATTCATTCTATGATGTTGTAAAGCGTGAGACAGAACTATTGATGACAGACGCGAGAGACGCCGTAAACAATCAAATGGATATTATGGTGTTGACTAATTATTATGACGAGGTCCTAGAAATACTAGACTAGTACTGCTCATCATCATTAGGAAAGTCCTTGCTCTTGACATCCTTGTTATACTGATCCACAGCCTTACCCATATCCTCATAAAGGTTCATATACCGGCGCAAGAATCGTGGGTTAAATTCATGCGTCATTCCAAACATATCGTGAGAAACTAGCACCTGACCATCAACACCAGATCCAGCACCTATCCCAATTACAGGAATAGTAAGACTGTCTGCTACCTGCTGTGCCAGCGCTGCTGGAACTTTCTCTAGCACCAGTGCAAAACATCCCAACTTCTCTAACATCAAGGCATCTTCCTTGAGTTTATTAGCTTCTGCTTCTTCTTTGGCCCGTACAGTGTACGTGCCAAACTTATAAATAGATTGTGGTGTTAAACCCAGATGTCCCATTACTGGAATACCAGCATTGAGAATACGTTTTATGGAATCCTTAACCTCGCTACCACCTTCTAGTTTTACAGTGTGCGCACCGCTTTCTTTCATGATACGTATGGCACTGCGCAACGCCTCTTTAGGATCACTTTGATAACTACCAAAGGGTAAGTCCACAACTACCAAGGCCCTATCCACACCACGCACTACACTACCAGCGTGATAAATCATTTGATCTAGCGTTATTGGCAGCGTCGTCTCATGACCAGCCATGACATTACTCGCACTGTCACCTACTAGAATCACGTCGATACCTGCGCTATCAATAATTTTAGCCATGGTAAAATCATATGCGGTAAGCATAGAAATCTTCTCGGCATTGGCCTTCATTTCAGTAAGCGATTTTACGGTGACGCGTTTATATTCTTTTTTGGCGGTTGACATAGGCGTGTTTTATCGGGTAAAAATAGTGATATTAGCAAGACTTTAAACCGTAGGATATGAGACTCGTTGTTATAATGATCATTGCTTTATTAGCTTTCGCGAAAGCTAACTCACAACAAACAACCGCCACAACGACCGAAACCGTGATGCTCGACAAACATCCTGCAATTGTGGTTGTGGATGATTTTTTCAAAGCGTTTCATTTGCAAGACACCACTGCGATGAGAACAAAATTTATTGCAGAGCCATCCGTATTGTCCATTGCAAATCGTGCAAACAAACAACTCATCGTTTACAGTTCCATTGAGAATTTGTTGGACGGTATCGCTGCTATTCCCGAGACCGTAGATTTTGAGGAGCGGCTTACATCTAATGAAATTATAAGCGATGACGGCATCGCAACAGTTCATACAGATTATGAATTCTACATCAATGGTGACCTATCGCACTCGGGTCGCAACAGCTTTACATTGGTGCTTTTTGATGACAAATGGGTCATCAGCCAGATTATGGATACCAGAATATATTAATCACTACATCCAGTAGCGATCGCTTGCAATCACTTGATTATTTGTATCATTTTTGAGTCTATGTACCTCACTAGTATTGAAGTATCTAGCACCGCGAGAACCTCCAGCGGTGTGAAATTTGAAATGAGATTGCGCTCTACGTTTAAGAAAAATACTGCGGCATGCCTCACTTGCCTGTAGTTTAAAAACTGGCGTGATAATGATTGATGGGAATAGCCATCCTTTATGAAGCGTCAACAACTCGCTAGCTTTCAAAATTCGTGTATGTTCACCAGATTTATAAGCATTATAAGTCGTCCATAATAATACTAAGGCAGGAATCGCCACCAACCAATATTGTTCAAAATAAACAAAAACCGCCGCTGGTAAGACAGTGAAAATAGACACAATATATAAATTAAGTCTAGCGTGCGACCATGCTATAGAATGCATAGGTTGCTGATCAACTTCTGGTATTTTCCCAAAGATAATTTGCTGCAACTGCGCCATTTTATCTGACGTACAAGCAGGAACAGTAATATTATTGAGCTCGTTATTTTCCGATTGAGCTTGATAGATTCGGGCTGTTTGATATCCCAGCATCTTACGCAACGGGTTCGAATGAAATTCCAGAATCTGTATCTTATTGATAGGTATCTTAACCTCACGCCTATTGAGCAATCCCATATTTACTTCTAGGTAATTTCCCTTCTTGTAAATACTGTAATCCCAGAATTTATTGATGACAAGTATCATGCTTACCAGTACTGCAATGATGCAAAAACTTATAATCACAAAAACCACAAGACTAATAGTCGCTCCAGCGACGACGCTCTCGTAATCAAGATCCAGTTGTTCCTCATAAAAATACTCTACCACATCCTTGATCTTGTACCAGAATCCAAAAACAATTCCCAAAGCCAAGCCACCACTACGCAGATGATTTTGTGTAAGACCTACCTTTAATAAGTCTACCATACTTAATTGTAGTAAAGGTCTTTTATCCTGTACATCAATTGCTGGCTGTTGCGTGCTTGAATCTTCTTGATCAGCAAAGTTTTCATTTTTAAGAGCATCATTTGAATCAATGACTTGTGTGGCTTTTTCCTGCAGTAAATCCTTGAAACTTTGAGCAAAAGAGCGCTCTAGCGCTGGTATCTCTAGTTCCTTAGCTTTAGAACCTGCCGTTTCAATATCGACCGCGACTACATTGAGTAATCGCTGTGCAACGTTTTGATTGATATTGACACTCTGTATACGTTCTAGTGGTATGGCTTTTCGTTCTTTATTAAGAACGCCTTGTTCAATGATTAGCTCGTCATCAACAACATAAAACTTAAAGAAATAGTACTTTAAAATTGGTGATATAAAAACACTGAATCCTACAAGCACTGCGACAACAAGAACAATCCAGCTGTTAGAAAATGCTCGTGAACCTATCAAAACATAGAATCCCAAAGCGATAAGACCCTTGATATTCTTAAACAGATATACCAGTATACTTTTGGGACTTTGCCTATTGGGAACGCTCAAATCAGGCATGGCGCGTGGCTTTTCCTGATATAAAGTCTTTGAGCTTTGCCGCGACCATAGGATCTAGTCCTGAAATACTTAAATCAGACGCTGATCCACCTGCGGTGTAAATCTGCAATTCACACAAATTGAAGGCTCGATCAATCGGACCATCATTTACCTCAGTGTGCTGTATGCGATTAAAGGGTACGGTGATTTCATGATGGAATAACCAGCCGTATCTGTATGTGATGTCTTTTTCTCGCAGGACATAACCTCGTACAAAATATTCTTTGTATGCCAGAAATAATACCAAAATCAATAGCAACAACCACAAAGAACCAGCAGCGACAGCAATCCAAGTATCTACAAAAAACACCATGACAATAACACCAATTAATAATGGCAACATAAAAAGCGTTTTGGCAATGAGCTTTTTATTCAAAAAACGCTTGGGATGTTTTTCAAATTCTTCCTGTGGTACATCAGGCAGATTAATAACATTTAAGTTTTCATTAGTCATTACCGGTAGCATCTTTAAGGATCTTACCAAAGTCTGGTTTGAAATAATCTGGACCTTTCAATACCTTACCATCTTCACGATAGATAGGTTGTCCATTTGCACCCAATTTGCTCATGTTTGATTTTTGAATCTCGTCAAATATGTCCTCGATTACTTCCTGCATACCGTGCTCGATAATGGTACCGCATAAAATGTATAGCATATCGCCCAACGCGTCAGCAACTTCTATGAGGTCATCATGTTTGGCAGCCTCTAAATATTCTTCATTTTCTTCCCGCATGAGCTCATATCGCAATAGTTTGCGCTCTAGCGAGATATTAATGGTTGGAGTCTTCTTCTTATTAAGTTTGAATGCGGTATGAAATTCCTCAACGGCCTTAATTTGCTTTTTCATGGATGGTAGTTGTTTGCTTTGTAATTTTACAAAAATCACGTGATATGACCACTATTCTAGCCGCAATAAAGGATCCTATGTTTTCTCAAGGGCAAATTGTTTTTGGGATTATTTTTTTTATTGCTTTTGTCATACTCATCACTTTCATGTATCGCAAGGATAAAACCTTGCACCGCAAGAATTATAAAGGCGTTATCTGGATTTTGGTAGGCTTTCTTGCTTTCTTTGCCTTACTTCTAGCTATCAAGTTTGGCCTTAAAGAGTGATGCTTGCTCTACAATAATTTGCTTGTAAGTGATAATGATTTCTGTTATGCTTTCGCGAAAGCGTAATCCCGACTATCTCAGTTACATATAATAAAAAAGAGACTGATTTCTCAGCCTCTTCTTATCTACAATCTACTCTACAAATTGTACGGTTAGTATGTGATACTCGATTACTCTACGTTTAAGTAGATGCTTGAGATACCAGATACTGATTTTTGAATCATTGGTGCCATATCGCCACCTAGTACTGCATTATCAAATGCTAGAGCCATACCGCCATTGGTAGCACGCTCTGCAGTGTAGAGTACTTTACTAATGTTATCGTATTCAAGGTCAACTGGGTTGCCTAACATGGTATTGCTACCTTTTACTGTTGCTACATCGTCTGATGTGATTGTTCCATAATTTTCAAGACCGCTATAGATAACTGAGAAGTTTCTAATAGTATGGATAGCACCATCGCTATCGTCTAGTGGGTTACCTACATCTGCAAGGAAAAGACAGTCTTCAACATCGTCATAAGTAACGCCTCTTAAAGATTCAGCACCTTCTATGGTTACAATATCATCAGCAGTTAGTTCGCCTGAACTGTTGGAGAAAAAGTCATTGTAAACTGCAATAGTACCACTGTTATCACGTGCTGCGTACAATGTGTTGCCAGCTAGGAAAATGCCCCAGTGTTGGTTACCAGTTTCATAAATATTTAAAAGTCTAACAGATTCTGGTGTTGACTCATAGACAAAAAACTTGTTACTATCGCCTGTGCCTCTTGAGTCAGCGCTTACCACAATCATGTTACCAGATACAGCGATATCACGAGCATTCTCAACTTGTACATCACTTCTTAAGGTTGGTGCAAGAGCAGCTCCAGACTCCGAAGCTCCTAAATTTTGAAAGACAAGTATGTTGTTTTCAGACCTTGAAGCCTCAAATAAACAATCTTGTGTTGGGTCATAGTGTAATCCATCACTATCACGGCTAGCAGATAGGAATGATTTGTTAGTTACATTAGAGAAATCAGTAAAATCAAAAACGTTGATTTTTCCTGATGTGTTGCTTCCAGTAAAAAGAGTTACTTTTCCTAAGTCTTCAGAAGATATGTCGCTAGCGTCTAGCTCCTCATTATCTGATGAACATGAAACTAAAGCAGTTAAGCTTAAAAGTAATGCTGATGTTAATGTAAATTTTTTCATGATTTGTAGAGTTGTTGTGTTTAACGTGGTTCAAATATGCAATGCAATATCGCGTTAAACAAACACTATTTATCGATGAAATGCACAAAAATAATGCATGTTATTGTTTTACAGGAACTTAAGTACTTATTGAAAATTTGATAATATTTTCAGAATAATGCTTTTTATCGTTTAATCGATACTTTTAATCTGATTTAGATTAATTTTTAATTAATTTCGATAACTGCCAAAAGCTGTCTAATTGTAAATTTATACGGATGAAATACATAAATCTTCTTTTATTACTAGTTTTAATTACATCATGTAAGGATCAAAGCCCAAAAAACGTTTTTACAAAAAATGCCGCCAAAATTGATACATCGGTATCAATGGCAAACCCTATATATAAGGACACCGTTTTATTCCTAGAAGATTTCAAGTCGAACTATGTCGACAACCGCAACGTCGAGATATGGCTTCCTGCTGGCTACCCAAAAAAGGATGTCACTTACAAAGTACTATACATGCAGGATGGTCAAACAGCTTTCACAACCGCAAATTCAAACTATGGTAAGTCATGGCTCATAGGCGAGAAAATGGATTCACTGCTTCAATCTAGCAGCATTGCTCCTACTATTGTGGTTGCCGCATGGTCACACGCTGATAAACGTTTTAATGAGTACATGCCGCAGTTACCAGGTGATTTGACTCGTACTGCTTTCGCGAAAGCGGAATTGAAAAAGAACACAGGCTACAATGAATTATACAGTGACAATTACCTGAAGTTTCTAACAAGCGAGTTGAAGCCCTATGTCGACAAAAATTTTCAGGTATCTCAAAGACCCGAGGACACTGCCATCATGGGAAGTTCCATGGGTGGCTTGATATCATTGTATGCGTTTGTGGAATATCCAGTAGTATTTGGCCGTGCAGCATGCATGAGTACCCACTGGCCAATTCCTATATTAGGTGAAGCGCTCATCGATGAATTACCAGAGGCCATTCCATCAAGCGACAACCGCATCATTTACTTTGATTATGGCACTGAGACGCTTGACGCAACGTATGAACCGTATCAAAAAGAAGTAGATGAAATATTTGAACAAGCTGGCTACAACGACAATAGCTACATGTCGCTAAAATTTGAAGGGCATGAACACGACGAGAATTACTGGAATAAACGCGTGCACATACCCTTGAAATTTTTACTAGCAAACTAATGCTATAGATTCACTCTTAGGCCAACTTTATAGTTGCGGCCTCTGGTTTGGAATCCAAATACCTCTGCAAAATCCTCATTGAAAATATTAGAGACTCCAGCATAAAGCGTGAGTTTTTTACTTGCATTGTAGGTTGCGTCTAGATCAAATAGCTGGTAGGAATCAAGCGTCACATCTTCGGCAGTAAAAGTCACTGGACTAAAGAATGCATCTTGTCTTGCATCATTATACTGGTAGCGCAGTGTCAAAAAAGCCTTTTCAGTAAGCTTTGATCTCAAGGATGCGTTGACTTTTTGTCTAGGCACTCGCTGTATCACGACATTATCTGTACAATCTGTGTACGAGTAATTGACCGCAAGGTTATAACGATTTGCAAAGGTTGTTTGTGCGCTGGCTTCAAAACCAAATACATTGGTTCTCGCATCTGCATTTTCATAGCTACCTGCAAAAGTCACTGGATCGCTTACAAAAATCACCTCGTCATCGGACTGTCGCTCATAAACACTAAAGGTCAAGGTCGTCAATCCACAAAACCACTCTAGTCCTATTTCTCTTGTGATATTAGTCTCTGGTTGTAGGTCTGGATTCCCTAGACCAAAACTTTGATCAAACAACTGAAACAAGCTAGGCGTGATATAAGCAGTACTATAACTACCATAAGCTTTTAAAACAGAGCCACCGTCCAGATCAAAACTAATCGATGGGTTGACACTGTAAATAAATTCATTGTCATAATCGCTGTGGATATTATAGCGTACACCGGTATTCAAATTGAACCCAAAATCACTCTCATAAACCAGATTTACATAAGGATCATAGATCTGGAAGTTGGTATCATCCTCATTTGCGGTTTCCTCAAATCCTGTACCGCCAAATGGTACAGCCTCACTCTCAAAACTATCGGTTCTAAAATTAAATCCAACAATTGTTTTCAATTGGTGTTCACCATCATTGGATAAATTGAAAGCGTATTTGTTATAAAGATCCAGCGAGTAACCATCTGCATTAAAAATTGTTGGCGAGCCACTGCGTGTGTCTCGACGCGTGTGTGTACTCACGTCATTATAAACGATGGATCCACGATCTGCATAGGTATATTCTGCATTGGTACCCCAACGTATTTGCCTGCTGTACGTCTCATTATCGGCATCAGTAAAGTCAAAATTGTCAAACTCGGCAGTGTATTCATCAAAGGAGACATAGCTCGTGATCTTAAAATCGCGCTCATTGTCATATCCTATTCTGCCTAGCGCGTTGACGCGGTTAAATTTATCTGCTCGTGCATCGCTGTCGTCCAGTGGCTCCACGGCACTTAATCCATACGTGTATTGGTGATGGAATCCAGCACCATAGGTCAACCCGTTATCCAGCCTACCGCTGGCATTGATGCTGTTACTTATATCATCTGCACCTAGATCCCGATCCTCTGCGCTGCTGTTAGTCCCTACAAATGAATTGACTGATAAACGCAATTTTTTTCTTGCAGCTTCCTTCAGCTTGATGTTGATTACCGCTGTACTGGCGTTGGCACCATATAAGGTACTAGAGGCACCTTTTAATATCTCAATTTCTTGAATTTGACTCAAATCAATCAAACGCAAATCAAAATCGCTTGCAATTAAACTAGGATCATTGACCTGTGCGCCGTCAATTAAGAAAGAAACCTGACGGTTGTTACCACCTCTTATAAAATAGGAAAGATTTTGACCAGCATTGCTGCGCGCGCCATTGATCTCAATACCAGCGTATTGATTAAGCAGATCAGCCACGCTAGTAGCTGCTTGTTGCTCAATGTCTTCTTGTGTGATTTTTATAACGGGCTTGCCGCTATCCTTAGGGGCTTGCTCAAATTTTGAAGCTGCCGTCACGGTAACTTCTTTTAAAGGTGTTGCGGTACTATCTACTTGTGCAAGACTAATAGCGGTTGCAGCCACAAAAAGGGCCATGGTAAGAAAATTTCTAATCATCGATCTATAAAAGGATCGGGAAAGCTACAGCAGTCGTATACAAGGATGTGCAGCACGCAATCGCGCATCAATCAAAGTATTTGGATCGCCACCTCTATCCCGAAGGTTAACAATATAAGTTGCTATGGCAGGTCTCCTGACTTAAACAATTCATGGCCTTCCCAAATTTTCAGTGGCGCTTCATGAACTCCTATTGCTAGACCGCGATATATCACGGGTTTTTACAGTTGCGGGAACAGTTCTGGACTTACACCAGATTCCCTTTTAATACGGTATTCGTGTTTTTGAGATTTTGTATAATCTCGCTTTCGCGAAAGCGTAACCTATAACAAGCCACAAAAGTAGTCACTTAAGTTTGTTCACACACTAATCATTCAAACAAATTAGAATTGAGGTGATCAATTAATATTCGGCTATTTTTGAGCCCTATGAAATGGATCAATAGCTTTCTAGTCGTTTTACTCATCAGCATCGCAGCTTGCAAACCAGCAAACAAGCAAGAAACTAGTGTAGAAGATCAAACCGCAGCATCGCTGGAAGTTAAGTATGCTAAAGGCTTTGAAATCAAAAAATTATCAAATGCATCTGGCTACCAGCTCATCATAAAAAATCCATGGCCAGGATCTGACCTAGTGCAACAATTCAATTTAATCAATGAATCGGCTATGGCGCCAGCTGACCGCTCTGCAATCCAAATACCCGTAAAAGATCTAGTCGCGACCAGCACAACGCATATTACACCGCTGGTCTTACTAGATGCAACAAATCAATTGGCTGGTTTCCCAGGAATGGATTACATCAGCTCGCCAGAAGTTCGTCAACTCATTGATGCTGGTACCGTAAAAGAATTGGGTGTCAATGAATCACTTAATGTAGAACGTGTCATTGATTTAGCACCTGATGTGCTTATAGGTTACGGCATCGACGGTACTAATCCAGAGTATGACATGATTGCCAGGGCTGGAATTCCCATCGTATTTAATGCTGACTGGACTGAGCAGCACCCATTAGGACGTGCGGAATGGATAAAGGTATTTGGTGTATTGCTGGACAAAGAGAAAGAAGCTCTAGAAATCTTCAATCAAATAGAAAGAGATTACCTCGAGGCGGCAAAACAAGCCTCAACATATGATCGCCCTACCGTGATGGCTGGTGCCACATGGAAAGATCAATGGTATTTACCTTATGGTAATTCATGGCAAGGAATATTGATTGAGGATGCTGGTGGCGACTACATCTATAAAGATCAAGAAGGCGATGGATCACTTTCCTATAATATTGAGACCGTATTAAAGGATTCACGCGATGCAGATATCTGGATAGCGCCTGGACAGTACACGTCTTACAATACGATGCTGGGTGATAATGCGTCCTATAAATTATTTAAAGCTTTTCAAGAGAAGCAATTGTACACCTTTGCCCTACGCCAAGGAAAAACTGGTGGTACCATCTATTATGAGGAAGCATCCATGCGACCAGACCTGGTTTTGCAGGATTTGATAACCATTTTTCACTCTAGTGAAAATGATGATATGGAACTTTACTTTTTTGATCCTCTACAACCTTGAGAAAAAGAATCTATCTCATATTAATTTTACTATTAGCAGTCCTATTTATTGCAGACTGTATTTTGGGATCGGTTTACATTCCTATTGATGATTTATGGTCAATTCTTTTTTCTAGCAAACAATCAACCGATTACTACATTATAACGCAACTGCGCTTGCCACGTGCGATCATGGCTGTAATTACTGGCGCTGGACTGTCCATCGCAGGTTTGCTCATGCAAACATTGTTTAAAAATCCACTGGCTGGGCCGTTTGTCTTGGGAATTTCATCAGGAGCTGGATTAGGTGTTGCCATTGCCATTTTGGGCGGTGCAGTGATGGGTTATGAAATCGTCAATAATACGGGTATTATCATCTCAAGTATTTTAGGCAGTCTGGCGGTTTTTATGCTCATCATATTAATCTCATTGCGCATCAAGGACACGATGGGATTATTGATCATCGGTCTGATGGTAGGTAGTTTGAGCAGTGCCGTTGTCGGGATTTTGCAATACTTAAGTCCTAGCGAGCAATTACAACGCTACGTTTTTTGGGGTTTGGGCAGTCTAGGAAATCTCACATGGCAACAATTAGGAATTATAGCAGTGATCATAACAATTTCCTTGATTGCTCTTGTCTTTCTCATAAAACCGTTAAATGCATTATTGTTAGGTGAGAACTACGCACGCAGTCTAGGAATAAATATCCCACAAACTCGCTGGCTGGTGATCATCATTACCTGTTTGCTGGCTGGTACTATTACTGCGTTTGCAGGCCCTATTGCTTTTATAGGCCTTGCTATACCACACATCGCGAGACAACTCATCCATTATAACGATCATAAAACAATGATACCATTGGTCATTATTCTAGGCGCTATCGTATTACTCATTTGTGACATGGTATCACAGGTCCCATTTTCAAACTTTTCATTGCCCATCAATGCAGTCACGTCAATCATTGGTGCGCCGCTCGTCATATGGCTCATTGTGAAAAAAAGATACCTACGTTTCTAATGTTACTGTTGCAGGATCTACATATAGGATATAAAAATCAGGTGCTGGCGCAGTGTATTGGTCATATTGCTTTCGCGAAAGCAAAATTCATAGCCATCATAGGTGCTAATGGTACGGGCAAATCAACATTGCTAAGAGCGATTGCAAGTGGTGACCATATTATTCAAGGAAATGTAGTGCTGGATAAAAAGCCTATTGCAAGCATCGCACTGGAAAAATTAGCGCAGCGTGTTTCTATTTTGACAACTGAAAGAAACATGAGTCAAAGCCTCACGGTGAGACAATTGTTGGAAATCACTAGGTCGCCTTACACTGATTTTTTGGGACGATTGGGAAATGAAGATCAAACTATCATTGAATCTACTATACAAGATTTTGAATTACAGGATCTTGAGAACAGACCCTTACACCAGCTAAGTGATGGTCAGGTACAACGAGCGCTCATTGCAAGATGTATAGTTCAAGATACCGAGTATATTTTGATGGATGAACCTACCAATCATCTGGATCTACATCATAAGGCGCAGTTGTTATCACTACTCAAGTCGTATACGGTAAAACAAAATAAAACCATCATCTTCTCAACTCACGAGATTGCGATGGCCACTGCGCTGGCAGATCAGGTGCTCTATTTTCATGATGACTATTTGAGATTTAAAAGCACCGCAGAATTTATGCAAAAAGAGATCCTTAAACAGCTTTTTCCATCACCACTACTCGATTGGAATAATGGTTCTTATTCACTAAAAGACGTAGAATAACCAGCTTTTTATGGGTGTGAATAAGTGATTGTTATTCACAGGCTTTTACAGTATGTCACTTTGTAACTTTACCCTAAAGTAAATTTTATGACGGCAGACGTTTTTGCAATAGTGATACTCGTGGCAGGTTTGATGTTCGGTGCAATCATAGGATGGTTCATTGCCAAAACTAAATTTTCATCACCACTTCAATTCTTGAAAAGCGAACAAGAGCGCTTGCAACAAGCCGTTACTGAGAGTCAACAAGTGGCACTGGATCGCGATGCTTTGAGACTACAGCAAAGCACCTTACAAGCTGAAATCACACAGAAAAAAGAAACGCTAGAAGAATTGCGCAATAGATTTCTTGTGCTTGAGGAGCGCAATCAATCCCTAAATCAAGAAAAAGAAAACCTCAGCGTACAGCTCGCGCAAATGCGCACCATCCATGAGAAAGCAGAAGAAAAGTATGCAGAATCACAAGGCGAACTAGAGAAACTAAACGAGAAATTCACCAAAGAATTTGAGAACCTAGCGAACAAGATCCTGGATGAAAAAAGCACCAAATTCACCACACAAAATAAACAAAATATAGAGCAGATCTTGAATCCACTACAAGAGAAGATTAAGAGTTTTGAAAAGCGTGTGGAAGACACTCATAAAGATACCATTGATCGTCAAAGCTCGTTGCGCCAGCAAATTATTGGTCTCAAGGAACTCAATGAGCAGATGAGTAAGGAAACCAGCAACTTGACCAAAGCATTGAAAGGTGATTCCAAAATGCGTGGTAATTGGGGTGAATTAGTACTAGAACGCGTACTTGAGAAGTCTGGACTAGAAAAAGGATCAGAATATGAAGTACAACAAAGCGTGCGTACTGATGGAGGTAAAATCTATTATCCTGATGTGGTGGTGTATTTGCCTGGTGGTAATAAAATGGTGATTGACTCAAAGGTGTCACTCAATGCCTATGAACGATGGGTCAATGAAGACGACGAGCAACAACAGAACTTGCACCTCAAGGCTCACGTTGCTGCCTTACGTAAACACGTGAATGATTTATCAGACAAAAACTATCACGAACTCTACGCTATTGAAAGCCCAGATTTTGTACTGCTTTTTGTTCCTATTGAACCAGCTTTTGCAGCAGCACTGCATGCTGATGAATCACTATACACAGATGCGTTTGAGAAGAATATCGTGATTGTGACACCTACTACTCTACTTGCCACGCTGCGTACCATTGATACCATGTGGCAAAATGAGAAGCAACAAAAAAACGCTCTAGACATTGCCAAAGCCGCTGGATCGCTCTATGATAAGTTCGTAGGACTTACAGATGATCTTATCAAAGTAGGCCAGCAAATGGATACGGTTCAAAAAACCTACAAGTCCAGCATGAATAAGCTTAGTGAAGGTTCTGGTAACCTCATAGGTCGTGTAGAACGTTTGAAAAAATTAGGCGCCAAAGCCAACAAATCAGTGAATGAAAAGCTGGTGCGTCGTGCTGTTGATAATGATCCTGATTATCTAGAACTGAATGCTGGTGATGATGAGTAATACATTACAATCTTTCATCCTGAGCTTGTTTCAGACTCTCAAGTATGTTGATAATCATTATCAGATGCTGGATTAAATTGAGCATGACGGTGGTTTATTATTCTTAAATCGTCTTAAGATCTTGGGTATGCTCAATGAGTGCCTCTAAGTGCTGATCATATCAAGCAGAGTGGTATTTTATTTGTCAGCTTGAATTTATTTCATGATCTCTAGGCACTCTATCGTGAAAAGTAGTCGGCTATTTGAGACATAAAAATTCATTTTATATGGTATACTGTGCTGTTCAATGAGTTTTAAGTTCATTGATATCATCAGTTTGCGTTAAGGATCGTAGTGGAAATCCTTTTTGTCCAGCCATGAGCTGGACAAAAAGATTGTAGCGCAGAGCCTGACCGCTATGTTTGAGCGAGAGCGAAATCATAGTGGTAACGCGCAAATATTAGAAAGCAATATTATTACGTTATTAAGTAATAATTGTATTTATTACGCTTTTAGGTAATAATTACGATTATTACGTATTTATGTAATATATTTGATTATTACGTATTTAGGTAATAAAATATGGAAGCAATTATAGCAGGCGATATTATCAACTCGCAACAGCATGATCCTGAAGCATACTTGACAGTACTGCAAGATATCTTGAAAGAACATTCTAGCGATGGGATGTTCCAGATTTACCGTGGCGACAGTTACCAGGCGCTGCTCACTAATCCTGAACAAGCATTACATGCATGTATTAAAATAAAGGCGGCGCTCAAAAAAACAGAATCACTAGATACGCGTGTAGCGATAGGATTGGGTGATGTCACGATTATAGACAATAACATCGCTGTCTCAACCGGTAGCGCGCTCACAAGATCTGGCGAGCTGCTGGACTCGCTCAAGGAAAAAGGGCATAATTTGTTAGTCAATTCTGGTAACTCAATCGATAACTATATGAACACATCACTACGTCTGGCGATGCTATACATGGATGGCTGGACTACCAATAGTGCCGAAACAGTTTATGAATTGCTAGATCAACCTGACATAAAACAGGACGAGCTAGGTAAAAGATTAGGCGTGAAACAAGCGACCGCGAGTAGACGCCTAGATCGTGCCAACTGGAAAGAAACGCAGCAGTTACTGCGATTGTTTCAACAATTTTATAAAGATATAAGCCATGCCCATAGCAGTTCTAATTAAGCTAATCATCGCGCACCTGATAGGCGATTTTTTCTTACAAACGGACAAAAGTGTCCAAAAAAAAGAAGCTGAAAAGCTTAAGTCCGTGTCCCTATATATCCATGTACTACTGCATGGATTACTTTCATGGATCGCCTTGTGGAATATTGAGCTATGGTACATCGCGCTATTTATCATGCTAAGCCATCTCGTGGTCGATGTAGCGAAGTTGTACCTAACCAACAAGAAAAATAAACGCTGGCTGTTCCTGCTGGATCAAGTAGCGCACATTGCGACACTTGTCATAGCCTGGTTATGGTTATCAAACTTTAATATAGTAATGCCGTCATTGTCATCAATGCACTTTTGGGCATTCATCGCAGGCATGCTATTCCTGACGGCACCTGTAAGCATCGCGCTCAAAACCTTTTTCACTAGATGGAAACTAGATCCACGCAAAGTAGGCGTTGACTCGCTCAAGAATGCGGGAAAGTGGATAGGCATGATTGAGCGATTACTGGTATTTGTATTTATCGTTGCCGGTCATTTTGAGGCGGTAGGATTTTTACTGGCGGCAAAGTCGGTTTTTAGGTTTGGTGATTTGAACCGTGAAAGCAATATGAAGTTGACGGAATATGTATTAATAGGAACATTGCTTAGCTTTGGGATCGCAATTCTCACAGGCCTTGCCTATCAATCGTTGCTATAATTATGAAAAAGATTCTAGGTGTTATTATTGCCACTATCGTGCTTATGGCCGTGATCTGGTATAGCTTTCTATACTTTGCCACCTATTCAGATGGGTCGCGCAGCGGCGAGCTGATTAAGTTCTCACACAAGGGCTTCCTGGTAAAAACCTGGGAAGGCGAGATTTCACAAGGAATTTCAGGCGCGCAGATTTTTCAATTCTCAGTTTTGGATGAGGAAGATGAGGTGATTGAAAAACTACAAGAGTTTCAAGGAGAGTATGTCAAGCTGGAATATGAAGAGCGTTTTGGCACCTTTTTCTTCTGGGGTGATACCAAATATTTTATCACCGGTGTTGAATTAGAGGAATCACCGCATTTCAGGCGATAAGATCTTTGCTTGTTTGAGTGTTTACGGTTTTTACGCTTTCGCGAAAGCCTAATAATAGCCAGCAGTATTTATAGCTAACAGCTCACAACTCAAAACTAACCACCATGCAAACCCAATACAAAACACCCGAAGAATCCAGAGTTGTCCTATCCATGCTTATGTTGCCATCACACGCCAATTTCTCTGGCAAAATACATGGTGGCCACGTCCTGTCGTTGATAGATCAAATTGCTTTTGCCTGTGCCTCAAAACACAGTAATAACTATTGTGTCACAGCTAGCGTTGACGTGGTGGATTTTTTGGCACCCATAGAAGTTGGCGAGATGGTCACGCTCAAAGCCACGGTAAATTATGTAGGTAACACGTCTATGGTCATAGGTATACGTGTCGATGCAGAAGATATCAAATCGGGAACCAAAAAGCACTGCAACTCTAGCTATGTCACGATGGTCGCTAAAGACGAAAAGGGTAACACGGTCAAAGTTCCAGGCCTTAAACTAAGTACTGAAACACACGTGCGACGCTTTGCCCGCGAGATAAGACGTAAAGGACTCAAGCGAGAATCTGCCCAGGTCATGAAAGCGACTAACTTTAATGCAGATGAATATGTGGAGCAGCTGAAAAATCATAAGGTAGAGCTCAATTAGATTGATTGTGCTTTTTATTTATTGAGTAATTTCTATACGTCATCAAGATAGCTATTGTAGATGTCGCCATAAGAATAAGCATCATCGTATATCTTGACTGTAAAGGATTCTCAGTAAACAAGTCTGTTGTGACTAGAATGAGACAACTTGCCCCAAACAGGTACAGTAGTGTGATTGCGATCAAAAACCGCTTAGTTGGTTGTCTAAAATAATCGTGAGAAAATTTCATGCAACTATGTTTAAGCCAATTTCAAATCAGAATAATTGAGAATAAGATCTAGCAGTTTGTGTCTATCTTCCTCTACTATGTGACTAAGGTTTAACGTATGGTTCCTGCCGCTATCTAGACTTACTAAAAGTTTTTCATCTTCCAACTTGACATCTGATATTTCATTAAAGGTCAAGGTCTTGCTAGACCAAGACTTTACTTTTATAACAATACCACGTTTATTGTATTGGACATAGTTTTTGTAAATAAACATTCTACATAAAAATAGCGCTGGTATTAGGTTCGCCAAAGCAGCGAAGGTTTTATTCCAAATCTCGTTTTCAAACTTGATGACTTCAAAGAAGCCTATAGCAACCGCCACGATCAATAGTGCTATAAATGGAATTATTTTCCATGTACCATTGAAGTTGTCAAATTTTATACGATGCTGTTTTTTCATGTCATTTGCTAGATAACAATTGATACTCAGCACGTTTAAAACTTAAATTCACGGCAGCTACAGATGGCAGCCAAAGCCAGTGACCGATAATTCCACAGAATAGCAGAACAATTGTGTCTGTGATTTTACGACTCTTTTTAAATGGCAACTTATCCCAAGTCAACCATAAGCCATAAAGCGAAATGAGCAAACTGGGCAGCAATAGCAAAAGGTACTTTGCCTCACCATTAAAAACGCTACTATATCCATCTCTTATCACAACAGAATAAAAGAAGAGCCCAGCATGAACCAGTGTATTCAAAATGATCGCCCATCGAGCAATTTTCAAATGTCTTAAGATGTCATTTTTAATAGTCTCGTTCATATCATTATAATAATTCAATATTCAGATTTCTAAACTTAATCAATCTAAAATTTATGAATTCTAAGTTCTGTATTCACACGTCATAAGTCATAACTACTAATTTATAACTTGCTCTACTTGCTCAAATACATCCTACGTCTCGCATATAAGTCATAGAAGTCATCATCTTTCAAATCGTCGATGAATAGGATGCTCTCACCAGTGGATTTCATCTCTGGACCTAGACGTTTATCAACGTTAGGGAACTTATTGAATGAAAATACTGGTTGCTTAATCGCATAACCTTTAAGTTCTGGTTTGAAGTCAAAGTCAGTCACCATATTTTCTCCTAGCATCACCTTAGTTGCATAATTTACATACGGCTCGCCATAAGCTTTAGCAATAAAAGGAACCGTTCTCGAGGCTCGCGGATTTGCCTCAATGATATAAACCACATTGTCCTTGATGGCAAACTGGATGTTGATCAAACCAACAGTCTTCAACGATAACGCTATTTTCTTAGTATGATCCTTAATTTGTTGCATTACTAGATCACCTAGTGTAAATGGTGGTAGCAGCGCATTTGAATCACCTGAATGCACACCACAAGGCTCGATGTGTTCCATAATCCCTATGATATAGACATTTTCACCATCACAAATGGCATCAGCTTCTGCTTCTATCGCGCCATCTAGATAATGATCGAGCAGCAATACATTATTTGGAATCTTACGCAAGATGTCCACTACATGCTCTTCCAGTTCCTGCTTGTTGATAACGATCTTCATTCCTTGACCACCTAATACATAACTAGGTCTTACCAAAATTGGGAAGTCCAGTTTGTCCGCCACTTTTAAGGCTTCATCTGGCGTGGTTGCCGTATCAAACGGTGGATATGGTATATCAATTTCTTTCAACAATTTAGAGAACCTACCGCGATCCTCGGCAAGATCTAGTGCGTTGTAGCTTGTACCTATGATTTTGATTCCGTATCGATCTAGCTTTTCAGCAAGCTTTAAAGCCGTTTGACCACCTAACTGTACGATTACGCCTTCTGGCTTCTCGTGGCGTATGATGTCATAAATGTGCTCCCAGAAAACGGGTTCAAAATAGAGCTTATCTGCGGTGTCAAAGTCGGTTGAAACTGTCTCTGGATTACAATTGATCATAATGGCCTCATAACCACATTCCTGCGCGGCATAAACACCATGAACACAACAGTAGTCAAATTCAATTCCTTGACCTATACGATTAGGTCCAGAACCTAGAACAATCACCTTTTTCTTGTCGCTCACGATACTCTCGTTGTGCGTGTAGCGAGTGCTGTCAGGTTTCTGTACATCTGCTTCAAATGTACTGTAGTAGTATGGCGTGTCGGCAGCAAATTCGGCAGCACAGGTATCCACTAGTTTGTACACTCGGTTGATGTTCATCTCATCTCGTTTGTTGTAAACCTCTGATTCCAGACATCCCAACATATGCGCGATTTGACGGTCTGCAAATCCCTTTTGCTTTGCCTCTAGAAGAAGCTTTCGCGAAAGCGTGCTCACATCAAACTTACCTATCTCCTTTTCTAGCTCGTGTAACTCATTGAATTGATTCAAATACCACATGTCGATTTTGGTAATCTCATGGATTCTAGATAGCGATATTCCCATCGCAATCGCATCATACAATGCAAACACGCGATCCCAACTAGCGTTTGTCAATTTCTCGATCACCTGATTGTAATCAGTGTATCCTTTACCATCAGCGCCCAATCCATTGCGCTTAATCTCTAGCGACTGCGTCGCCTTGTGCAGCGCCTCCTGGAAAGAACGACCTATTCCCATGACCTCACCTACAGCCTTCATCTGCAGTCCTAGTGTACGGTCAGAGCCCTCAAACTTATCAAAATTCCATCGTGGAATTTTAACAATCACATAGTCCAGTGTAGGTTCAAAAAGAGCACTTGTATTTCCTGTAATCTGGTTATTTAGTTCATCAAGTGAGTAACCTAGAGCCAGCTTGGTAGCTACCTTGGCGATAGGATAACCAGTCGCCTTACTAGCAAGTGCCGACGATCTAGAAACTCGTGGATTGATCTCTATCGCTATAATGTCTTCATTCTCATCGGGACTCACGGCAAATTGTACATTACAACCACCTTCAAACTCACCTATGCTGCGCATCATATGGATCGCCATGTCACGCATTTTTTGGAAGGTGCGATCTGACAGTGTCATTGCTGGTGCGACCGTGATCGAGTCACCCGTATGGATTCCCATAGGATCCATATTTTCAATGGTACAAATGATGACAACATTATCATTTTTATCACGTAGTAATTCTAGTTCATATTCTTTCCAACCCAATAGCGCCTTATCGATCATGACCTCATGAATAGGCGATACCTCAAGTCCACGTCTTAATAGTTCGTCATAATCCTCTTCCTTATGTACAATCGCCGCACCAGCACCACCTAATGTAAATGATGAGCGTATACACAAGGGAAAACCAAATTCCTGAGCAATTTCTTTACCTTTCAGGAACGAGTTTGCAGTCGCCTGCGGCGCCATGCCTACGCCTATCTTGCCCATCAATTCTCTAAATTTCTCGCGATCCTCTGTAATATTGATGGCGTCGATGTCCACACCTATCAAATCAACATCATGATCTTCCCAGATTCCTTTGTCTTGCGCCTCTATACATAGATTCAATGCCGTTTGACCGCCCATGGTAGGCAGTACCGCATCAATTTGTGGATGCTCTTTAAGTATTTGACGTAGCGAGTTGGTGTTAAGCGGCAACAAATACACATGATCTGCCATCGATGGATCAGTCATGATCGTGGCTGGATTAGAATTGATCAAGATGGTCTCGATGCCTTCCTCACGCAGCGAGCGCAGCGATTGCGATCCGGCATAGTCAAATTCACAGGCCTGGCCTATGATGATGGGGCCGCTACCTATTAATAAGATGGATTTGATGTCAGTTCTTTTAGGCATGATAAAGTATTTGTAGGTGGTGTTAAATTTCGTGTTTACAAGGCATAAAAAAAGGCGTTACTTTAAAAAAGTAACGCCAGTTATTTACAGATAATAAACCATTATCGTTTGTGTCTTCTTTCAGTAGATACAGATAGTTTCTTACGACCCTTTGCTCTACGACGGGCAAGAACCTTACGACCATTTGCAGACGCCATGCGCTCGCGGAAACCGTGCTTGTTTCTTCTCTTTCTCTTACTAGGTTGGTATGTTCTCTTTTGTGCCATCGCTTGTTATATCTATATAAAGGTCTAACCTTAAATTTTAATCGGGTGCAAAAATAGGATACTTATATGTAAATACACAACCCAAACATAAATATTTATAGACGCTGGCAATTTTTTTTATGGGCGTGTTCCGGATGCTGGTATGGCTATCGCCTACCAGCCTATCGCTGCAATCTGCTATCGCAGGATTTCCGCTCTATCCTTCACGCGGTTGCTGTTACTAGTTATTGGTGATTGATTATTTGTGATTGGTTATTGTTTGTTAGTTATAGGTTGTTGGTTGATGTGGTACGTGATATGTGGTGTGTGGTGTGTGGTATATGGTATGTGGTATGTGGTAGGTGGTAGGTGGTAGGTGGTATGTGGTATGTGGTATGTGGTATGTGGTATGTGGTATGTGGTATGTGGTATGTGGTAAAATTAAAATACGTACGGAACATTGACTCCACATAATCGAGTTGAATTGAAACTTGAAGTTTAACTCGAACTAAAATTGACATTGACATTGTCACCCTGAACTGGTTTCAGGGTCCTTAGAAAATATAAAGTGTAGTGAGATGCTGAGACAAAATCAGCATGACAAAGAAACTCATAAGTTACATCTTAAACTCAATTTTGGTTGACAAAAGTATATTTCACTTGTTTCCCTTATTGCATCCGACGAGCGAGCGAGAGGAATGCATACCAACGGCAAAGGGTGTTCGCTGCTGAAATCAGTCCTACATAACCGTAAAGCACACAAACCTTATCAAACTATTATACCTTAACAAACCATAGTATCTTTGCAAATTCAAAACAGAGATCATCCATTATGTATAATAAAAATATCAAACTTGTCCTCGCAGCACTAGTAGTAGCTTTTGCGGTTTACC